>JAGREL010000422.1 GCA_020446575.1 Novosphingobium sp.
GCACATCAGCGCCACGCCTTCCTGGTTGGAAAGGCCGAATTCCTGGACGAGCGCCGCGACCCCGCTGCGTTCGGGCTCGTCGCGGAGCCTCTCTACGAGCATGCGCGCCGTCCCGGCGATCGCCTCGCGCATGGGAGGCGGAAGCGTCGCCGCTTCCATGAGGCTCGGCATGCATTCGCTTTCGGGGCGTCTGCAGGCGCGGGTGATTGCCTGGCGCAGCGGGGTCGGTTCCCGGACGGGCGGAGCGAATTCCAGAAAGGGCAGGGCTTTGATCATCGCAGGAAACTAACAGAAATCCCGAAGGCACTTCGCCTGAAAGATGGGGTTTGTGTAATGTAATTTCCCTAATTATAGTCCTATACAGATAGGATCGACTTCGAAAATGGCCATAGTTAGTGAATTAGACGATTTTGACCGGAAGATCGTGGCCGCTCTGCTGGAGGACGGCAGGATGACGGTCACTGCCCTTTCGGATGTGGTGGGCCTGTCGAAGACGCCTTGCCAGGTACGGCTGAGTCGTCTGATCGGTGCGGGCGTGATCCAGGGCTTCCGCGCGGTCGTCGATCCCTCCCGGCTCGGCCTCGATCACGTCGCCTTCACCGAAGTGAAACTCTCGGACACGCGCGAGAATGCCCTGACCCAGTTCAATGCCGCGGTTTTGCGCATTCCCGAAATTGAGGAATGCCACATGATCGCCGGCAATTTCGATTATCTGCTCAAGGTACGCACCGGCGACATTCAGGCCTATCGCCGGGTGCTGGGCGAGGAAATATCGAACCTCCCGTTCGTCGCCAGCACCTCGACATTCGTGGCGATGGAGACCGTCTGCGAAAGCGGCCGTGCCGCGATGATGCAATCCAGGACGAGGCGGCGCGCGGACTGAAGACGATTGCACGGGGCGCCGCCCGGCGATCCGCTGGCAGCGGATATCCGTATATACGCATCTCGGTGCGTATTTAAGTAATCGAGTTTCCCGAAGATTTTCCGGTTGCCTGCGGCTCGCGGAGAGGACAGTTTCCGGGCGTTTCCGCGATTGAAAGGCCCGACTATGGAACTGGGACTACTCTACGAATTCGATGCGCCGCAGCCTTGGGCCGGCGAACATCCCTGGGGCCAGAGGGTGGCGGAACGGACCGCCTATCGCGACAACATCGAGCAGATCGTGCTGGCCGACAAGATGGGTTTCGAGGCCGTCTGGCTGGTCGAGCACCATTTCCGCGAGAACCGCAGCCACATGCCGTGCAACGAAGTCGTGCTCGGCGCGCTGTCGCAGATCACCGAGAGGATAAAGCTGGGTTTCGGCGTCGCGCTGATGCCGCACGAGTTCATCCATCCCGCACGCGTCGCCGAAAAGGTGGCGACCGTCGATGTCCTGTCCAAGGGACGGGCGATCTGGGGCATGGGCCGCTCCACGCCGATGGAACAGATCGCATTCGGGGTCGACATTGCGTCCAGCAAGGAAAAGCTGAAAGCGGCGGCGAAGTCCGTGGTCGGCATGTGGGAGGAGGAATTCTACGAGGAGCACTCGGAATATCTCGATTTTCCAAAGCGGATGGTCACGCCCAAGCCGTACCAGTATCCGCATCCGCCGGCATGGATGGCGGCATCGAGCGAATCCAGCGCGACCATGGCTGGCGAGAACGGCTGCGGACTGCTGTGCTTTTCGATCATGCAGCCGCTCGACCGGCTCAAGGAAATCATCGACACCTATCGCGAGGCCCAGAAATCCGCCGTGCCGCTGACCAGCGTGCACACCAACAAGGTGGGCGTCTACACGCTGGTGCACTGCGCCGAGACGCGTGACGATTTCGGCACCAACCGGCTGT
>JAGREL010000064.1 GCA_020446575.1 Novosphingobium sp.
ACATTGCGATGCCGTCGGGAGGGGGCATCCACTCCATCAGTTCTCAGTGGAAATCAACAGCCAAGCGTTACGGCCAGGCTGCATAGGACATGTCGCCCAGGGAGCCCCTTTTTCTCATTTCCCGCCGGAACTGGCCAGGCGAAATGCCGGTTTTCCGGCTGAAGAACCTGTTGAAGTAAGCCGGATCGGGAAAGCCGAGCCGGAATGCCACCTGTCCGACCGGCATGCCGGTATTCGCCAACAATTCCTTGCCTTCGCGCAGCAGGCCTTCATGCAGGAAATTTTGGGGCGAAAACCCCGTCGCGCGGCGTACGGCCGTGCCCAGCCGATTGCGGCTCACACCCAGGATGGCTGCATAGCGGCCCACCGGCCAATGATCGCGCAGGTGCTGGCCCGTCAGGGCGATGAAGCGCTCCGCCAGGCCCTGCGGCGCACGACCGTGAACGATGAGGTTTGCGCGCAGAAGCCGCCACACCTGCAGGAGAAGAAGGCCAAGGTATAAGCTTTGCGCCAGGTCCGATCCGGCGGGCGCTTCGGCCTGTTCGCGGGCAATACCCTCCAGCGTCTGCGTGATCGGAAGGGAGTCTTCCAGGGGCAAGGCGATCCGCTGTTCGAGTGCACGCCGGATCTGGCCGCCAAGCGGGCTGTCGGGCAGCGACTGGATGATGGTCGTGTCGCGGATGGCCAGCAAGTCGCCGCGCGTTCCAGCGGCGGCCTTGACCTCGACGGCGTCGCCGGGCGGCAGCCAGACCAGGCGCGGGCCGAAGGTTTCCATCGGCGGCATACCGGGTTCGTGGCCAATGACCGAGACGGCGCCGGCATGAATGGTTAGCAGTGTCGCATTCTGCCGCGTGATACCATAACCGATGCGTGTCAACGGGCTTGCAATGCGCACCAGCGTCGTGGACGACGCCTGGCTTTGACGGGACAGGTTAGTAGCGTTTGTCATGTTCTCAATCTGTCCAGACAACATCGGAATGATCAAGCAAAAGTACATTTCTTTGGTGCACAAGTGCATTTTCAACGACCGATCTTCGATTATCCTCTCATATGCAGGCCGAGAAACGCGTGGAGGACGCGGCGGCCACAACAGGAATCCGCTTTGCCTGCGCGGCGTGGCGGATCGACGGGAGGATTACATGACTGGATATTCCCGGCGCGCTGTGGTGCGCGCCCTTGCCGCCGGCACCGCGCTAGCCGTGACCATCGCGGGGGCCCCTGTCCTAGCCGCGGAGGACACGATGACGATCGGTTATGCGATCGCCAAGACAGGACCCAACGCGACCGGGGCCGGAATCACTACGTTGCCCAACTACCAGCTCTGGGTCTCGCAGGTGAACGAAGCGGGTGGTTTGACCATGCCCGACGGGTCTAGGCGCAAGATCGAGGTCATCGAGTATGACGACCGCTCTTCCAACGAGGATCTGGTGCGTGCCATCGAACGGCTGGCGACACAGGACAAGGTGGACCTGATCCTGCCGCCTTGGGGTACCGGCCCGAACCTCGCCATTGCCCCGCTCATGCACCGTTTCGGATATCCGCAGCTTGCCGTCACATCGGTGACAGACAAGGCGCCGGAATTCGCCAGGCGATGGGAACGCAGCTTCTGGATGCTGGGTGGTGGCCACGACTATGCAGAAGGGCTGGCAAGCGTGCTCAAGGTGGCGCGCGATGCAGGCACGATCAATGGCAAGGTCGCGATGGTCTCGGTGGCCGACGGCTTCGGCATCGACCTTGTGAATGGCGCCCGTCCGGCTTTCCAGGAAGCCGGTCTGGAGATCGCCTATGACAAGTCCTATCCGCTTGGCACATCTGACTTCGCCGCGATCCTCAACGAAGCCAAGGCAAGCGGCGCCGACAGCTTTGTCGCCTTTTCCTATCCGCCCGGCTCCTTCGGTATGACCAAGACCGCACAATCGATCGGCTACAATCCGAAGGTCTTCTATATCGGCGTCGGCGGGGCGTTTCCCATCTTCCCGAAGATAGCGGGGGACAAGCAGCAGGTTGTCATGTCTATCGGTGGCGTGAATGCCGGATCAGAGGCAATCCAGGCCTATTTCAAGCAGCATGCCGGGAGCGCCGGCGCACCTCCGGACAGCTGGGCATCCGCCATCACCTATGCCTCGCTGCAAATGCTGGAACAGGCAGTCGGGCGCGTCGGGCTCGATCACGGAAAGCTTGCCGCGGAATTGTCCAACGGCACATTCGAAACCATTCTGGGCGAGACGAAGCTGGAGGACAACCAGTTGCGCGACCTGTGGTGGGTTGGCCAGTGGCAGGGCGGCGCATTCAAGGGCGTGTACCCCTCGGACAAGACCGGTGCCTCGGAAGTCGTGATACCCAAGCCGGAATGGTGATGCGGCAGACATGGTCGGACGGCCATGCGGCAACGCAGCCGTCCGGGCCTTTGCCAGCGGGCCGCGCCCCTTGGGCGTGCCCATGCCGAATACTCAAGCCAAACGCGATCCGATCATGACAATCATCATCCTCGGGCTGGTGCTCGGCGGCACCTATGCCCTGCTCGCTCTCGGCCTGACCATACAATACGGCATCGCCCGCATAATGAACCTCGCCTATGGCGAAATGACCCTCGTCGCAGCCTTCGTGCTGGTTTTCGTGTTCCGCCTGACCGGCCTGCCGCCCCTGGTCTCGATCCTACTGGTGGCGCCCGCTGCATATGGCGTGGGCTGGCTTCTCTACACAGTGATGATGCGACCGCTGGTGGCCCGGGCGGGCACTCAGGGCAAGCTGGAAGTGGATTCCATCCTGGCCACCTTCGGCCTCCTCTTCGTGATCCAGGGCCTCCTGCTTCTCGTTTTCGGATCGGATTTTACCTCTGTCTCGTTTCTGGAACAGGGCGTGGAAATCCTTGGCGTCTCGGTCGCCGTTAACCGGCTGGTTGCCCTGGCCATCTGCGCCGCAGCCGGTGGCGGGCTGGCGATCGTCCTGGCCCGGACGCGCTGGGGTCTCGTCATGCGCGCCGCTGCACTGACGCCTGCTTCGGCCCCACTGGTCGGCATCGATGTCAACCGTGTCGCGCGCCAGGCCTTCGCGCTGGGGACCGCGCTTGCAGCGGTCGGGGGCACGAGCGTGGCCATGTACCAGACGTTTTCGGCCACCGATGGTGTTGTCTTCACGATGAAGGCCCTGGTCATCGTCATCATGGGTGGCGTCGGCAATGTCGCCGGCGCGCTTGTGGCAGGCTTCGGCCTCGGGTTGATCGAGACCTTCGTCGCAACCGTGATCGATCCGGGCCTGACACTGGCAGCGACCTTCGCCCTTTTCCTGGCCGTGCTGCTCTGGCGGCCCGAAGGGCTGTTCGGGAGGCGCGCATGATCGCCCTTGCCGCCAGCATCGCAGCCCTGGTTGCGCTCGCCGCGGTCCCATTATTCCTGACCGATTACGGACTGGGACTGATGATCGGCATGGCCGGTTATGTCACGCTTGCCTCGGCTTGGGCGCTCTTTTCCGGCCAGACCCGCTACATCTCGCTGGCCACGGTCGCCTTCTACGGCATCGGCGCCTACACCGTCGCCGTGCTCAACGAAACGATAGCCTATCCTCTGGTGCTGGCCTGCGCCGGGCTTGTGGGGGCGGGCCTTGCGCTCGTGGTCGGGCTTTCCACGTTGCGCCTCTCGGGCATCTATTTCGTGATTTTCACCTTCGGACTGGCCGAACTGGTGCGCCAGTTGATCACCTGGTACGAGGTCAATGTCACCGGCACCCTCGGCCGCTACATCTTCCTCGACATCACGGCGCGTGAGATCTACTGGCAACTGCTGGCGCTTGGCACCTTCACGATCGGGCTCACCGCATGGATCCTACGCCACCGGCTCGGCCTGGCGCTGAAGGTGATCGGCGACGACGAGACCGTGGCCGCCCATGCCGGTATCGATCTTGCCCGGACCAAGCTGATTGCCTTCACCCTTTCAGCCACGATCATCACGCTGTGCGGTGCGATCTCCTCCCCGCGCTGGACTTATGTCGAGCCCATCATCGTCTTCAATCCGAATGTCAGCTTCCTGGCTGTCATCATGGCGCTGCTGGGCGGGGCAAACCGGCTTTGGGGTCCGGCGGCCGGCGCTGTACCGCTATTCCTGCTTTTCGAATGGCTCTCGGTCAATTTCCCCGACACCTACCCTATCATCCTCGGCCTGATGTTCATCGCGGTGGTGTTCCTGTTGCCGGACGGCGTCTTGGGCGGCTTGGCGCGGCTTCGCCAGCGTGGAAAGGCGGCGGCATGAGCATTCTGGAGATTCATGAGGCAACGCGGATCTTCGGCGGCCTGACCGCGGTCAACAAGGTATCTTTCGCCATGGAAGCAGGCGAAATCCTAGGCCTGCTCGGCCCGAACGGCTCGGGCAAGACGACGCTGCTCAACCTGCTTTCCGGCGCGCTTGCCCCCAGCGCCGGGCGGATCGTGATCGGCAGGCGCGACATGACCGGGAGAAAGCCCAACATCATCGCACGGCAGGGCGTTGCGCGCACTTTCCAGCTCGTGCGCATCCTGCCATCGCTGACGCTTGAGGAAAACGTGATCGTGTCGGCCGTGTTCGGCCGCAACCGGCATGACAAGGAAGCGGCAAGACGGATTGCCCGCGCCGCGTTGCGCGATGCCGGCCTCGAGGGCATGGAAACGTGCTCCGCCGGCGACCTCACCTATCTCGACCAGAAGCGGCTGGAACTGGCCCGTGCGCTTGCCGCCGAACCCGACATCCTGTTGATGGACGAATGGCTGGCGGGGCTGAACCCGACGGAACTTCACGAGGCCGTCGCACTGGTGCGCGCGCTCTCGGGGCGCGGAATGACGATCATCATGGTCGAGCACATCATGGAAGCGGTGCGCGCATTGTGCCCGCGGAGCATCGTGATGAACGCGGGAACGCTGATCGCCGACGGTCCCACCGCCAACGTGCTGAACGACCGGCACGTAGTCGCGGCCTATCTGGGAGAAGCCGACGATGCTTGAGGTCCGCGATCTTTCGGTCATGTATGGAAAGCACGTGGCGCTGGACAAGGCCTCTGTCAGCATCGGCACGGGCGAGATGGTCGCGATCCTCGGCGCCAACGGTGCGGGAAAGTCCTCTCTGCTCAACGCCATCGGCCGGCGCGTGGAGGCAGCGGCCGGGTCCGTGACCTTTCGCGGCGCCGAGATCGGTGGCCTTCCGCAACACGTACTGGCCGGCCTCGGTATCGCACTAGTGCCCGAGGGGCGCGGCATCTTTCCCGCGCTAACGGTCAAGGACAACCTCGCCCTCGGCGCCCTGCCGCTGAAGGATGTGCGAACGGCTGCCAAGCAAGGCGAACTGGTCCATGCACTGTTTCCCAAGCTGGCGGAACGACGCCACCAGCTTGCCGGAACCATGTCGGGCGGGGAGCAGCAGATGGTGGCCATCGGCCGAGCGTTGATGGCGGCTCCAAAGCTCCTGCTGCTTGACGAGCCGTCGCTCGGCCTGGCGCC
>JAGREL010000065.1 GCA_020446575.1 Novosphingobium sp.
TATAGCTGATTTCCTTGAGTTTCAGTGCACCTTCCAGTGCCAGCGGAAAGTCCTGCCCACGGCCGAGATACAGCACGTCGCGCGCCGGTGCGATGAGGTGCGCCATGGCGGCGATCTCGTCGTCATAGCCGAGCGCGGCGTTGAGGCCGGCAGGTGCCTTGAGCAGGTGCTGTACGACATCCGCTTCTTCTTTGCGGTCCATCCGGCCCCGTTTCACGGCAAGATGGGCCGCAAGCGCGGCGAGAACTGCGAGCTGGCAAGTGAAAGCCTTGGTGGAAGCGACGCCGATTTCCGGTCCTGCGTGGGTCGGAAGCAGCAAATCTGCCTCGCGCGCCATGGAACTGGTCGGCACATTGACGACAACGGCGATCGTCTGGCCTTCCGCCTTGCAATGGCGCAGTGCGGCGAGTGTGTCCGCCGTTTCGCCCGATTGCGAGATGAATAGCGCCAGTCCGCCCGGTTCGAGCACCGGCTCGCGGTAGCGGAACTCGCTGGCGACATCGATATCGACCGGCAGGCGCGCGAATTGCTCGAACCAGTATTTGGCCACCATTCCCGCGTAATAGCTGGTGCCGCAGGCAACGATGGTGATGCGGTTGATACTTGACAGATCGAAATCGATCTGCGGCAAGGCCACCGACTGATCGACCTGGCGCAGGTAGCTGCGGAGTGTCTGGGCAACCACGGTCGGCTGCTCGAAGATCTCCTTCTGCATGAAATGGCGGTAATTGCCCTTTTCGATTGCCGCAGCCGATGCCCCGGAAGTGGTGATCTCGCGCGTGACCGGCTTGTTGTCCTGATCGTGGATTTGCGCGCCGTCGCTGGTGATGACGACCCAGTCGCCTTCATCCAGATAGCTGATCTTCTGCGTCAGCGGGGCGAGCGCCAGCGCATCGGAGCCTAGGTAGGTTTCACCTTCGCCGTGGCCGATCACCAGCGGAGAGCCGAGCCGGGCGCCGATCAGCATGTCGGGATGCGCGCGAAAGGCTATGGCTAGCGCGAATGCACCGCGCAGGCGGGGAAGCACATTCTTGACCGCATCTTCGGGAGATGCGCCGGCTTCCACCTGCTCGGAAATGAGATGGGCCACGACTTCGCTGTCGGTCTCGCTCTCAAACTTTCGGCCGCGTCCGGCGAGTTCCTCGCGAAGCTGGCGGAAATTCTCGATGATGCCGTTATGGACGATCGCCACTTCAGGCGTCGCGTGCGGGTGGGCGTTGGCGGCAGTCGGTGCGCCGTGGGTGGCCCAGCGCGTGTGGGCGATGCCGATCGTGCCGGCTGCCGGCTCCCGGGCGAGTTCGTTGACCAGATTGACCAGCTTGCCTTCGGCGCGCCTCCGGATCAGCTGGCCGCCATCGACCGTACAGATGCCGGCGCTGTCGTAGCCGCGATATTCCATGCGCCTGAGGCCGTCGACGAGCCGGTCAGCCACTTCATCCTTGCCGACGATGCCGATAATTCCACACATGGGCGTCTTCGCTGCTGCCTAAATACCAATATCGAAAGTGGTCGTGCCGTTCCTGCCGTAACAAGCTTGATATTTCGTAGAGGGTTAACAGGCCTGTAACCAGACTCGGCCGGACGGAATTTCTGGTAGGGTCCGGTCAATTCCCGCTGATCAGGTCGCCCAGGCTGCCCAGGGCCGATCCCTCGCCGCGATTCTGGCCGCCACGGCTGCCCGCCGCTGCCAGCATTCGTCCCGCCAGGCGCGAGAAGGGCAGCGACTGGACCCAGACTTTTCCGGGGCCGCGCAGCCGCGCAAAGAACACGCCTTCGCCGGCAAAGAACATCGACTTGATGCTGCCGACCGAGACGAGGTCGAAATCCACGCCTTGCGTGTATGCGGCGAGGCAGCCGGTATCGACGTGCAGTTCCTCACCTGGCGCCAGCTCGCGTTCGATCACGGTGCCGCCCATCTGCACGAAGACCCAGCCGTCGCCTTCGAGCTTCTGCATGATGA
>JAGREL010000066.1 GCA_020446575.1 Novosphingobium sp.
GCCGGTGATGAAGGTCTTGCGCCCGTTGATCACCCAGTGGTTGCCGTCGGGCTCGCAGGTGGTCTTCAACATCGAGGGATCGGAGCCGGCACCGCCCCAGTCCGCCGGTTCGGTCATCAGGAAGGCCGAGCGGGCGCGTCCCTCGACCAGGGGCTTGAGAAAGCGCTCCTTGTGCTCGGCGCTGCCGACATGGCCGATGAGGTACATGTTGCCTTCGTCGGGCGCCATCGTGTTGCAGGCCAGCGGGCCCAGCGGCGACAGGCCGGACTTGATCAGCACCACGGCGGTCTCGCGCTGGTTGAGGTGGCTGCCGTCGGGCAGGATGTGCGGGGTCAGCACGCCGGCCTCGCGCGCCTTGTCGCGCATTTCGTAGACAAGCTCATCCAGCGGCGCCCCGTGATGATCGCGCCGCGGGTCCTGCTCATAGGGAACCACAACCTCGCGGACAAAGGCTTCCACCTTTTCCGCAATATCAAGGGCTTGTTGGGATATGGTCATAAGGATTGTCCGTCATCGATGGTGAGAACGGCGCCGGTCGTTTCGGCGGCGGCGTCCGAACAGAAGAATATCACCGGTTCGTCAAGCGATCCGATAGGCTGCAACCGCTTGCGGTGGAAGGCCTCGATCTGGGCCTTGCCACCATCGCTGGCGAACCAGTCGGCTGCCAGTTCGGTCAGGATGAAGCCCGGCTGGATGACGTTGACGTTCACGCCCTGGCGCACCCATTCGCGCGCCAGGCTGCGTCCGAGATGGGCGACTGCCGCCTTGCTGGCGCAATAGGCTGCTTCCCCCTGGATCGGGATCTGCCCTCCCATGGAGCCGACCAGCAGGATGCGTCCCTGGCCCTTGTCGCGGCTGCCGCTGGCGATCAGCCTGCGTGCGCCTTCGCGCGCCGTCAGCATGACGCCGAGGACATTCGTGTCGAGCACGCTCCGGATCGCTTCGACCGGGAGTTCCGTGGACCGGCCGGGCGCGGAGATGCCGGCGTTGGCGATGATGGTGTCGACCAGGCCGAAGCGCGCTTCCGCCGCGTCGTAGGCCGCGATGACCGAAGCCTCGTCGGTCACGTCCATGTCGACGGCCAGCGCTTGTGCCCCCGATTGCGTCAGTTCCGCGACCAGCGCTTCAAGCCGCTCCCGGCGCCGCGCTCCCAGCACCAGCCGTGCCCCCTCCCGCGCCGCAAGCCGCGCGAAATGCGCGCCCAGGCCCGACGATGCGCCGGTGATCAGGCAAGTGCGGTAGGAAAGTCTCGACATTCAAGCGCCTTGGATCGGGTTTGAAAGCCGCTGTTGGCTCAAGCGCACGATGCTGGCAACATCAAATGGTTCGAAAAAGTGGAATGGATCACATGTATTGCATAGTTGGCAGGACGCGCCCGGGCGCTTAACAGACGGTTGTCGCGGGGTGTGTCGGTTGCGTCTGTGCAAGCCGGGAGGGCCGGAAGTCTGGGGCCGACAAAACAGGCCGCTTCAGGCGACGTAGAAAAGGCAGGACATGAGGACAAAATCGCCAAATTCCACGACAACTTCCGGCAGCGTTGCCGATCTTGCTGGCATTGTCACCAACCCCGCCGCCTATGCGGACGGGAGTATTTACGAGGCCTATCGCTGGCTCAGGCACAATGCGCCGATGGCGCGGGTCGAAGCGGAAGGATATGATCCGTTCCGGCTCGTGACCCGCCATGCCGACATCATGGAGATCAGCCGCCGCAACGACGATTTCCACAACGGTCCGGAGCCGATCCTGACTACGCAAGCCGCAATCAGGAAGCTGCATGCGATCACCGGCGGGCAGCCGGTCATCCAGTCGCTGATCCACATGGACCCGCCGGTGCACGGAAAATATCGCGCGCTGACCAGTGCGTGGTTCCAGCCCGGCAACCTCAAGCGGCTGGAGGAGAAGATCAGGGGGCTGGCCCGCGCGGCGGTGGACAGGATGGCGGCCTCGGGCGGACGTTGCGATTTCGTCAACGAGATTGCCCTGCATTATCCGCTGCTGGTGATCATGGCGATCCTGGGCCTGCCGGAAGAGGACGAACCGCTGATGCTCAAGCTCACGCAGGAGATGTTCGGGGCGACCGATCCGGAACTCAACAAGAGCGGAAACACCACGCTGAGCCTCAAGGACGAGGATCAGGAGCTGGACATGACCGCGATCGCCACGATGATGGCCTATTTCAACAAGCTGACCGCGCAGCGGCGCGCCAATCCTACCGACGATCTCGCCTCCGTGATCGCCAACGCCCGTATCGACGGCGAGCCGCTGCCCGACCTTTCGACAATGGGCTATTACGTCATCACTGCCACCGCCGGGCACGACACGACGTCGTCCTCGACGGGAGGTGCGCTATGGGCGCTGGCCGAACATCCCGAGGAATTCCGCAAGCTGAAGGCCGATCTCTCGCTGATCCCGTCGATGATCGACGAGGCGATCCGCTGGGTCACGCCGGTCAAGCATTTCATGCGCCGCGCCATCGGGGATACGCAGGTCAACGGACAGGATCTGTCCAGGGACGAATGGGTGATGCTCTGCTACGCCTCGGGCAATCGCGACGAGGCCGTCTTCGAAGATCCCGACAGTTTCCGGATTGAGCGCAAGCCGAACCGCCACATCGCTTTCGGCTACGGCGCGCATCTCTGCCTGGGGCAGTATCTCGCGCGCATGGAAATGCGCATCCTGTTCGAGGAGCTGGTGCCCCGGCTCGACTGGATCGAAATCGACGGCGAGCCGGCGATGAGCCAGGCAGTGTTTGTCAACGGGCCGAAGCGTCTTCCCATCCGCTTTGAAATGCGGTGACGCCGCCTGCCCGGTCAGGGAATGGCGAAGGCCGGCGCGCTGCGCGAGAGATGATCTGCGCTCTCGGCCAGCATCCGGCCGATCGCATCGTGCCGATCGGGCGAGAGCCGGTCGATCGGCCCCGTGATGCCGAGAGCGGCGAGCGGATACTCGCGAGGATCGAGTATCGGCGCGGCGATCGAGGTCGCACCTTCGAGTCCTTCCCCGACGCTCACGCCATAGCCGCGCTCGCGGCTCTCCGCGAACTCGGCCAGTTCGTTGCGGGTCGGTGACCGGCCGAGCAGCGCAGCTTGCCTTTCCGGATCGTAGTAGGACATCACCGCCCGGATCGTTGCCCGCTGACCGGTAAGGATCGGCTCGCCGATGCGTGGCACCATTCTGAGCATGTTGTGGCTTTCGGCCACTTCCGCCACGACGAAGCCGTCCCGGTCCGGCATGGCGAGGAAGGCGGTTTCGCCCGTCCGGTCGCGCAGGCTTTCCAGCGCGGTACGGGCGCGGCGGCGAAGGTCGTCGCTGCTGCGGGGAAGATGTGCGAGCGAAAACAGCTTCGCGCTGAGTTCCCAGCGCACCTGGCGTTCGGAGGTCGGCGCAATCCAGCCCGCGCTGGACAGCGTTACGATCGAGCGCTGGATCGCGCTGCGGTCTTCATTCAGGAGCCGGGCAATGGCACTGGCGCCGATCGGCTGCTTGGAGGCGATGACTTCGAACACGGAGAGCATGCGCGCTCCACTCTGGCTGGTCTTGACGGCCATGCGGCTGCTCCGAACGAATGCTTACTATTGAACGCTCATTGATTACTATGTGATCAATGAGCGTCAAGCGCGATTGTGCATTGCCGCTGGCGCGAGCCGGCGCCGTGACGGTGATCTGTGATCCCCGCGGAAACAATCCGACGGAGTTCAAAATATCCTTCGAGCACGAACGACAGGCGACTTGTCGCCGGCTTCCTGCCCATCTAGTTGCATCATGGATGCCTCCCGCAGAGCAAACGAATGTGTTCGGGCGAAAAGCGGCCCTCCAACTCCTGGCACTGATCGTAGTCGGCGCTGTCATCGCCTATGTCCTCAGAGCCCAGGCACCTGTCGGAGAGAACGTAGGCGACAGGGGCATCGTGCAAGCGGTACGGCTGGACCGGAGTTCGCCTGTCGCCGAGGTCGCCGGCGCGGACGTGACCATCATAGCGTTCACAGACTATCAATGTCCCGCCTGCAGGAAAGCTCACGGCGCGATGGCGCGTGCCGTACTGGAGGATGGACGAACGCGCATCGTCTACAAGGACTGGCCGATTTTCGGGAAGGAGTCCGAGCGCGCTGCGCAGGTGGCAATCGCATCGAGTTTTCAGGGAATCTATTCGGCTGTTCACGACGCACTGATGAAATCGGAGAACCTCGGCGACGAGCAGCTGAAGGTCGCCGTTGAAAATGCAGGAGGAAGCTGGAGCCGGATACAGGCCGATCTGGCCGGCCGCGGCGCTGCAATCCAGGCGCAACTCGACCGAAACCGTCGGCAGGCGTTCGGGCTCGGATTGGGTGGAACGCCGGGTTACCTGATCGGCCCCATTCTTGTGCGCGGCGCCATTTCGGAGAGGCAATTCAGGCGAGCCATCGGAGAGGCCAGACAGGCTTCCTAGGCCCCCTTCAGCGGTGGCGAAGGTTCTTCGGTTCAGTGGGGCGGGAACCTGCTCGTGTCCGGTCTGCGTCGGAACAAACAGAAGATCGCGCTTAGAATGACGGCTCCTGCGAAGGAAACGAGCAGAGCGAATGCGTCCGGATCGTCGACCGTAATGCTTGCTCGCCCACGTAGTTCAACGATCAGAAAGACAGGCAACAGCGCACCTGCCATGCCGATGAGGATACTCAGAAGAAGGCTCTGCAAGGACCTTCGTCTCACCATCCGGTTGGCTATCCAGCCGACAAGTCCACCGGTGATCAACATGATGAACACGCCCATCAAGGAATTCCTACGGCCATATGACTCCGTTGCGTCAACGCATAGCGCTCCATGGACGTTCCCGCCAACTGCATCGCTTTGCCCGCGTTCGAGTGCGGTTCGCCGGAGACCGCGCCCCGAGCAGACCGGGCGGAGTTGCGCACTTCGTCGCCTGACGGCGATTCAGGCTTTGGAAACGGCTTCCGATTGAGTGCGGATAGGCCCCCATTTTCCCACATTGCAGTGGGATTTCGTTGGTTGTTTCCCGCTCGATCCGGGGGTCGCTCTAGACCGGTCGCTTCGGCGGTTTTGGCGGAGGGTCCCTGGACGTGCTGTCTTGCGTTGGAATCGATCGTCGCGGCAGTTGCGGGTCGATCGTGGTGAGAAACGAGATTCCCGATCGGTCGCCGAGGATCCATGCGACAATGCCTTCGACCCAACCGATGTTTCTCAGGTTGAGCGAGACGGCATCGCCAAGGTTCACCCCGACCAAGCCGTCTATCATTGCTCCGCCGGAGGAGAGGTTCCTCACTTTGACCTGCTGCTCTGTTGTGCCGGAGCGCAGATCGCAAAGGAGCAGCAGGCTGTCGCGCTTGGCCTCTCGTCTCTGGTCTTCCGTCATGGGCGTTCAGAACTGGTCGAATGATCTGGCATCGCAGCTTGATCTGGAAACTTGAGAGACCCGTGGTTGACAGGTGATGCAACGCCGTAGCGGCCCCATTGTTCCTTCGGTGCCGGATTGCGGGATATCTACGTCGCATCCCGAGTGCGTTCACGAAGCTCAGGACGGCCGTGACGAAAGGCGGGGACCAGACGGGCCCTGCCGGAATTCATCCGGTCGAATGACAGGTGAGCCGACGGATCGTCTCGGCGGCGATCCCGCGAGTCTTCAGCCCTGTTCCGCCTTTTTCGGCACACTGGCCATCGATGGCAGATTGGAGGTGTCCATGCCGTATCCGAACAGGCGGAAGTTCTGCGAATGACACAGGTGATGTAGCGAAAAGGCGGCGTCGATCGCGTTTGCCTGCCCCTGGATGTCGAGCGTCTTGTTGACCGCTTCCTTGGCCAGTTTGAGGGCGAAAGCGGGCTTGAGCGCGATCTTCTTCGCCATTTCGAGAGCGAAATCCTCAAGCTCCTCGCGCTTCACGACATGGTTCACCATGCCCAGCCGGTGGGCTTCCTCGGCGCTCCACATGTCGGAAGTGAACAGAAATTCCTTCGCCTTGCGCGCGCCCAGTTCCCAGGGGTGACCGAGCCATTCGACGCCGGATATGCCGAAGGTCACCACCGGATCGGAGAACTTGGCATCTTCGGAAGCGATGATCAGGTCGCAGACCCAGGCGAAGATCAGTGCGCCGGCGATGCACTTGCCCTGGACCGCGCAAATGGTCGGCTTCGAAAGGTTGCGCCAGCGCCGCGCCGATTCGACATAGCCTTCCTTCTCGGCGGCGTACCAGCCGTGCGTCGCCGGCTCCTGGAACCCGCTCCAGTGGCCGATCCTACGGCCACGCTCCTGCATGTCGGCCTGATAGTTCTCGACCGTGTCGGCAATGTCGTGGCCCGCCGAGAAATTCTTCCCGTCGGCGGCAAGGATGATGACCTTGATCGAATCGTCGTAAAGCGCCTTGTTGAAGGCATCGTCCGTCTCGAAGATCATCTGCGGGTTGATCGCATTGTGCTTGTCGGCGCGGGCCAGGACGATGCGGGCGACCCCTTCGGCGGGGGTCTCGTAGCGGACAACGGGTTCGGTCATGACAAATGCCTTTGCAGTGTTGCATTAGCCGATGGTCGAGATCGGCGCCTCGCGCAAGGGCAAGCGTGCCTGGGATGACCTCAGGCGTTGAGCTTGGGCCGTTCGGCCGTCTTCCAGTCCTCGCGATTGGCCGCCGCCGTTTCCGCCAGTTTCTCCCAGTAGGCCGGCGTCTTGCCGTGCGTGGCGAAATTGAACTGGCCTTCCTGGCGGATCTCCAGCAGCTCGACGCCGTCGGGCCCCGGCTTGTAGGCATAGGGCACGTCCGCCGGAACGAAGAAGCTGTCGCGCGGCCCGAGTTCCTGGTTGCCGATGCGCAGCGATCCGGCGATGATGTAGTAGAGGCAGTCCGCATTGTGGCTGTGCAGCGGCAGCGGATAATCCTTCTTGAACCACACGTGGGTCAGGCTGAAGCCGGGAATATTGACGAGGACCTTGACCTCGTCGCCTTCCATATAGCCGGATTCGAGCAGCTTGTTCATACCCTCGCGCTGGACCGGCGTGTAGGGTTCGAGCGACATGCAGCCTTCTTCCATCAGGCCTTTGGCATCCTCCGCCCGGAAGATCTGGAATTTCGACGTGTCCTGCTGGTCTTCGGCCATGACTAGAGTCCCTTTCCCTTGCCGATGCTGGCGACGTGCGAGACCATCAGCTCCTGGTAATCGGGGCTGATCATCAGCGCGCTGTTGGCCAGCCGCTCCACCGATGCCGCCTGATGCACGCCCAGATCGGCGGCCAGTTCGATCGCCACCTTGGCGGTGCCGACCATCTCGGCATTCTGCTTGGCGACGTGGCGGCAGAAGGCCATGACGTCTTCCTCGAACGTCTCGTCGGGATAGACCTTGTGGACCAGCCCGGCGATACGCGCTTCCTCCGCGTCGATCGGCATGTTCGCCATGATCAGCAGCCGCGCCCAGTGCGGGCCGACGATGCGGACGAGCCGGCTGACGCCGTTGGTTGCGGGCAGCACGCCGAACTTGGCTTCCGGAAAGGCATAGCTCGCGCTGGCGGCGGCGAGGCGGAAATCGCAGGAGAGCGACATTTCGAGGCTGCCTCCGACGCAACGGGCGTGGTGGGCGACGACGATAGGCTTCTCGATTCCCTCCATCTCGTCCCACACCCGGCGCATGCCGCTCGGCAGCCGGCGGTGCTGTTCGCGCACTTGCGAACCCTTGGTCGGGAATGCCTGCTGGCTCGCGCCGCCCTGTTTGAGATCGGCGCCGGAGGAGAAATAGCGCCCCTTCGACTTGATCAGCATCACGCGCAGTTCCGGCGTGTCGCGGAAACGGTCCACCGCGTCCTCGAGGATGCGCATCAGCTCGTTGCTCATCGCGTTGAGCTTGTCGGGGCGGTTGAAAGTGGCGATGAGGATGTTGTCGTCCACATCCACCAGCATATGGGGCTCTTCAGACATTTTCGGCTCCTTGGGCATGGCTGCGGGCTTCACGCCACAGCTCGGCTCGCTCATCACGCGAACTGCCGTGGCGATGCAACCCCGGACATCGTTCCCGGCTTCAGAAGCCGATATCGTGGATCGGCGAGTTATAGCCGCAATTCACGGTATTCTGCGCCTTGCGCAGCGTCTCGTCGTCCAGTTGGGCCAGATAGCCGTCGACCAGCCGCTGATAATTGCTGATCATCCCTTCCTGATCCTTGGCCAGCCGCATGTATTCGAAATTGTGCAGGCCAAGCTGCTGGATCGGCAGGTTGGAATAGTCCTGCTTCGGGATTTCCGGGAACTCGTTCGAATCGTAGCGCAGGATCGTCGGCTCGCTCGGCGTGTCATACTCCTCGTCCTCGGGGCGCAGGACCAGTGACCATATCTCGAACAGGCAGGTCTCCGGCGTAAGCGGGCGGATCCGGTAGGACGACATCGCCGCGAACGAGGGCAACAGGAAGAAGTGGGGGAACATGAATTCCACGTCCGCGAAGGGATGTTCCTGATTGACCTTGGGGATATCGAACATCGGCGCGCCGCGTTCGAAGCCGTCCTTGGTGATGTCGGCCTGAGCCTGCGCGAAGAAGGCCATCATCGCTTCCATCGGATCGTCCGGCACGTCCATGTCCCGCAGCTTTTCCAGAACGGCCACTTCGGTTTCGTGGACCATGCCGGCCATGCCGGTGCTCAGACGAGCCATGAAATCGATGTTCTTGTTGACCACTTCGCGCGCCGAGGCGCCGGGCGCGGGCAGAACGCCGTCGGCGTCCGGGCCATAGGCGCTGCCGGGGGAGAGGTCGAACAGCTGCCTGTGGGTCTGCATCACGTGATAGCCTTCCATGAAGGCTTCCATCGCGAGCTTCCAGTTGGTCGGCAGGATCGTGCCGTACCACCAGTCCATCCTCAGCTTGTCGACATGGCGCGCGTTCAGCCGCTTGACGACCGGGCCCAGGCATTCAAGCAGCGGCGGGGCATTGTCGTCGAAATTGATGAAGGCGCAGCCGGCCCAGAATTCGACGCGGACCGGCGCGAGATCGATCTCGGACTGGTCGAGCAGCTCCTGGTTGAAGATTTCCTTGCCGAACACGAAGGTGCACTCGCCCTGCGGGTCCCACCGCCAGCCATGGAACGGACAGATGAAGCCCTGCTTCGCGCAATTGCCGGGGCCGTTGGCCAGGCGAACGCCGCGATGGCGGCAGGCGTTGTAGAAGGCCTTCACCCCGTCATGGGTGCGCACCACGATCACCGACTTGTCGAGGATGGTGTATTCCACATAGTCGCCGACATGCGGGATTTCCTCCAGCCGGCAGGCCATCTGCCACACCCGCGGCCACAGGTGCTTCTTCTCCAGTTCGAAGAATTCGGGGTCGTAATACCGTTCGGCCGGTATCTTTTCCCGATCGGTGACTCGGAAAGGCACGGAATTCAGCGCATCTTGCACGTTCTCAGGCATTCTCGTTTCCCAGATTCGCTTGATGGTGTTTTATCGGCCCAAATTAGGCCAATTACGCCATGAGGGCGAGTCTCGATGATCACATTGACACGCCTCGATTGCAATATCGCCCTGACGGCGAACGGGGCTATCCATGCGATCCCACCGGTTCGCCGATGACCTGCACCATGCCGGTCTTGTCGAGCGCATCGCTCAGCGGCATCGCGTCGCTGCCGGAAACGGCAAGGATACCGTCGATGACGCTCTGCGGGTCGTCCGCTTCCAGTTCGTAGACCGTGATGTGCGACCAGTCAGGCGCGTCGAGATCGTAGACCTTCTGCAGGCGCGTGCGATAGAATTTCGCGCTCACGACGCCGTCGATGCGGCAGACATCTTCCAGATGCCGGTCCACGTACCAGCTTTCATACTCTTCCTCCTGCCCCGGCTTGGAGCGGGAAAGGACAACGTAATGAAAGCGCGCCATCGATTTTTCCTGACCATTATTGCATATCGGGCGAATCATTTTGCATAGAACCGACCGGGCCACAATCGGGAGAGACGGCAATGTCACAACAATCCGGCGAGGCAGCGGCACAGCGCTGGACGGTCCGGCCCGAAGGCTCGAACTGGGGCGATTTCGGCCCCGACGACCAGCTCGGCCGGCTCAACCTGATCACGCCGGCACATCGTCGCGCGGCTGCTGCGGAAGTGCGCGAGGGGATTGCCTTCTGCCTGTCGCTGCCGCTCGATTGCCCGAAAGTGCCGATCAATCCGCGCCGCTTCCCGCCCGCTTTCACCTATTCGATGCGCGGTGACGATCCGGCTTTCAATTATCCCTACGGAAAGATGTTTCCCGGGGTGAAGGATGCGGTCTGCGACGACCGGGTCACGCTGACGCTGCAATATTCGACGCAGTGGGATGCCTTGTGCCACATGGGCTTCATCCACGACGGCCGGGACGACGGCGACGAGGAAGTCACCTATTACAACGGCTTTCGCGCGCACGAGCACGTCTGCGGCCCGTTCGATTACCTCCATGACCGGGAGGCGAAGGAAGGCCCTTACGGCGCAATGGCGCTCGGCATCGAGAAATTCGCCGAAACCGGCCTGCAGACCCGCGGCGTGATGGTGGACCTGCATGCCCATGTCGGGCTCGAGGCGGTACCGGTCGGCTACGAGAGACTGATGCGCATCCTCGAAACCGACAAGGTCGAAGTCGAGCCGGGCGACGTTGTCTGCCTGCGCACCGGTTTCGATCGTGCGCTGCTGGGCCAGTACGCCGATGTGTCGGCCGAATTCGATCCGCATCGCTGTTCGGGCCTCGACGGGTTCGACGACCGGTTGCTGCAATGGATCGAGGATTCCGGGCTCGTCGCGCTGGTCTCCGACAACGAGGCGGTGGAGATCATGCCGGATTTCAAGCGGACGACACCCCACGGTTCGGCCGTGCCGCTGCACAACAAGTGCCTGTTCCGGCTGGGCATCCCGCTCGGCGAGATGTTCCTGCTGAGTGATCTGGCCGACTGGTTGCGCGCGCATGGCCGCTCCCGCTTCCTGTTCACCGCGCCGCCGCTGCGCCTGCCGGGAGCGGCGGGTTCACCGGTCACGGGCGTGGGCACGGTCTGAAGGAAGACGGTCGGATGAGCGACGAGGATGCAATGAAGACGCTGGACATCGAAGCCCTGCGTGAGGCGATGGACCGGGACGGCGTGGTTCACATTCCCGGCTTTCTTTCCCGGGCCGATCTCGATGATGCGGAAGCGGCTTTCAACTGGACGCGCGACAATCCTGGCCCCGGCTTCACCGAATTTCCGGGTGATCCCGGCTCCTGGCAGGATCTTTCCAATCCGGCGGCTTACGAAGCCTATTCGGGGATGCTGAGGCGCTCGCCCGTGCCGGCGCTGCTTCAGCAGCTGTGGGGCGGCGGGCCGGTGTGGTTCATGTATGAGCAGATCTTCGGCAAGGAAGGCACGGGCAAGCGCACGCCCTGGCACCAGGACACTTCCTATCAGCCGATCGCGGGCGAAAACATCGGCGTGGTGTGGATCAGCCTCGATCCCGTAAGTCGCGAGGAAACGCTGGAATTCTGCCTCGGCAGCCACCGGGGCACGCTCTACAATGCCTCGAGCTTCAAGCCCGGCGATCCGACCGACCCCTTCTACAAGACCGGCGATCTGCCGCGCCTGCCCGATGTCGAAGCCGAACGCGACAAGTGGAACATCAAAGGCTGGGCCAGCGAGCCGGGCGATATCATCCTGTTCCACCCCAGCGTGCTGCATGGGGGCGGGGCGCCGGGTGTGGCGGGAAAGCGGCGCACGCTCACGCTGCGCTTCTTCGGCGAGGACGCGGTTTACGACGCAAGGCCCGGCCCGACGGCCGCACCGAACGTGGATGGCCTGCACGAAAGCCTGAACACCGGCGATCCCTTTCGCCATCCGGTGTTTCCGCAGCTGGCGTGAGTTTGCAGGGCCGATCGGGAGAATGACGTAATGCAGGAAGAAGCCCTCGGGCCGACAATCGACATGGACCGGTTCAGGACCAATATCCGCGACCCGATTGTCGACCGGCTGCTTGGCCCCGGCAAGGAATTCGAGCTCGAAACCATCGATGTCGCCGGCCATCCCCGCAAGGTCTTCAAGGGCGCGCCGCGCAACCTTGCAGGGCTCTATCGCCTTGCTGAGCCCTTCGCCGACCGGGTGCTGGTGGTGCAGGACGGCACGCGCATCACCTTCGCCGAAGGCTTCGCCCGCGCCGCATCGCTGGCGAAGCACCTGCGCGAGGATTTCGGGGTGAAGGAAGGCACCGTCGTTGCGGTGGTGACCAGCAACCGCTGGGAATGGGTGATTGCACTGCTGGCGATCACGGCGGCCGGCGGCGTAGCCGCGCTGGTCAACAGCCGGGGCGTCGCCGAGGAAATGCTGCGGGCGATGGATACCGTCTCCTGCGAACTGGCGATCATCGACGCCGAGCGCGCGGACATCATCGCCGCCGAAAGGCCCGACCCGGAATGGCCGCGCATCCTGATCGGCACGCCGCAGGCGCCGCTGCGCGAGGGGCGGGACGCCGATTTCGCGGCTCTGTCGGCGCCGCGCCCCAGCGTGGAATTCGAGCCGCTGGAGCTGGATTCCTCCGCCGGCGCGGTGATCCTGTTCACATCGGGGACCACCGGCTTTCCCAAGGGCGCGCTGATCAGCCACGGCGCGATCGCCCATTCCGCCACCCTGTCGCGCTTCATGGGCGCGCTGCAGGATCGTCGCTACGAGGAAGAGACTGGCGAGACACTGCCCGACGACCGCCGCTCCATGGCGACGCCGCTGGTGATCCTCGGGCCGATGTTCCATCTCGGGGGGCTGGTGCCGGCGTTCAGGGCGGTGAGCGTGGGCACCACGATCCACATCATGAGCAAGTGGAACGCCGATATCGCCTTTGAAATGATCGAGACCATCGGCATGTCGCGCCTGTCCTTCGTGCCCGCGATGCTGTGGGACATGTTCCGCAGCCCGCGCGCCACGCCCGAAACGCTCGGCGCGATCTGCTACATGATGAACGGCGCGGCGCCGCTCAATCCGGAGCTTGTGGCGGAAATTCGCAAGCGCATGCCCAATTGCCTGATTGCGACGACCTACGGCCAGACCGAGGACACCGCCTGGACCACGTCCAACAGCGGGCGAACCTATATCGAGAATCCCGATACGGTCGGCTGGGCCTGCCCGACCATCGATGTCGCCATCCGGCGCGACGACGGCAGCGAGGCCGATGTCGGCGAACCCGGCGAAGTCTGGGTCGCCAGCGCCTGTCTGATGAACGAATACTACAACAATCCCGAAGCCACGCGCGAGGCATTGCGCGATGGCTGGCTGGCCAGCGGCGATATCGGCGTATTCGACGAGAAGGGCCTGCTGCGGATTGTCGACCGCAAGAAGAACATGGTGATTTCAGGCGGCGAGAACATCTACTGCGCAGAAGTCGAGCGGGTGCTGGGCGATATACCCGGCGTGCGCGAGGCCATTGCCTATGGCAAGCCGGACGAGCGGCTTGGCGAGCGGCTGGCGGCAACGGTGGTGACGGAAAGCGGTGCGGCCATGACCGATCAGGAAGTCAAGGACCACTGCAAGCAGCACCTTGCGATCTACAAGGTGCCGCGCGAAG
>JAGREL010000423.1 GCA_020446575.1 Novosphingobium sp.
GGGTGGTATTTGCCGATGACGTCGCCCACCACACGGGCTGACTTCTTGTACGCATTGCCGGGATCAAGCTTGAGCTGCCGCATGGCCCAGAGGAGGCGGCGGTGGACCGGCTTGAGCCCGTCGCGCAGGTCTGGCAGCGACCGCGCGGTTATCGTCGAAAGCGCATAGACAAGATAGCGCTCGGACAACGCCGAATCGAACGGTGCATCGACGATCGCATCGAATGGATCGGGTTCGTTATCGGTGGTGGTCGCCATGATCTGGCCGCACTAGCAACGCCCATGTGCAAGCGGAACTGGCCAAGCCGCTTTTTCCGCCGAACATTTTCGGCGCGCTTCCAAGCCCTAGCCGATCTGCATATCGCGAAAGATGTCTGGTATCTCGACTTCGAGCCCGTCTAGTTCGTCAGTCAGCTCGATCTGGCAGGAAAGTCGGCTCGTGCCGGTAACTCCTGCGGCAAGATCGAGCATATCCTCCTCATCGGCGGATGCTTGGGGCAGCTTTGCGAACCACTCGCCCCGGACTATGACATGGCAGGTGGAGCAGGCCATCTGGCCTTCGCAGGTTCCTTCAAGCGGCATCCCCGCCGCCTGCGCCACATCGAGCAGGACTGCACCGACTTCCGCCTCGGCATCGATGCGCTGACCTTCAGCGGTAATGAAACAGATTCTTACCAAGCTTCAGACTCCCTGCGCCGCCGCTGCGGCATTGATACATGCGCAGGCATCCTCGATCCCCCCCATCTCCGTATATCGTCCAAATCCAATTCGGATAGAGGATTTCGCCTGCCTGTCGCTGAGACCGATTGCCCGCAGCACGTGACTCGGCCGGCCAGAACCGCTTGCACAGGCCGACCCGGCGGAAAACGCGACATTGCGCAGATCGGACATCAGACGGGCGACATCCAGACCTTCGCGGCGCAGATTGAGGTTGCCATGCCATCGGCGATCGGCCGAGCCGTTGAGTTCCCAGTCCGGAAGCAATTGCCGTGCCTTTGCCCAAAGCGCCTGGATGTGTGCGCCATCCTCATCCATCCGTGCCTTGGCAAGAGCTGCAGCGGCACCGAAGCCGGCGCATAGCGCGGGACTGAGAGTGCCCGACCGCAAACCCTGTTCCTGGCCCCCGCCATGGATCAGAGGTGTGAGATCGATGCCGTCGCGCACCCAGAGCGCACCGATGCCCTTGGGTCCGTATAGTTTGTGCGCTGAAACGGCGACCATGTCGGCGCCCCTGGGCGGCTCGAGCTTGCCCGCCCCCTGCACCGCATCGCACAGGAACAGCGCACCGGCGGCATGAGCCTTTTCGGCAATAGCATCGACCGGCTGGATCGTGCCGATTTCATTGTTCACTTGCATGACCGCTACGAGGTCCGTTCCTCCGGCGATGTCGCTGTCCGCCGCGACCAGACCGTCACGATCCGTCTCAAGCAGGTCGAGACGAGCGCTGCTGGCTGCTGCCGTGTCGAGAACCGCTGCATGTTCTATGGTCGAAACCGCCAATCGCGAGGGCTTGCGCCCGACGATTGCGAGATTGAGCGCTTCCGTGGCACTGCCTGTAAAGACGACCCGCCCACCGGCAGGCAGTAGCGCCGCGATCTGTTCCCTCGCCACTTCCACGGCGGCGGCAGCAGCGCGGCCGGGGCGGTGGGGACTGTGCGGGTTGGCAAAGCCCATCGCTTCGGGCCCGGAAAGCCACGGCAGCATGGCCTCGCGCGCTTCCGGCGCAAGCGGAGTCGTCGCCTGATAATCGAGATAGATCATGCAACCGCCTGGCCCTTGCGCGCCATTTCCAGCCATGCGTCGAGGAAACGGCGAATGTCGGGCTCCCGCGTCTCCCGGCCGATACTGACCCGGATGACCTCGCCGGCCGCTTTCTCATCCATGCCCATGGCACCCAGAACGTGGCTGATCTTCAGCGATCCTGAGGAACAGGCGCTGCCCGCCGACACCGCGATTCCCATCGCATCGAAGCGGATAAGCTGTGCAGCGGAAGACACACCGGGCATGCGGTAGGCACCGATCGCAGCGATGCGCTCGCTGTTGCCGGCGATCACTTCACCGCCCGCCGCGACGATTTCGCTTTCCAGCATAGACCGCAGGCGGGCTGCCTCATCCAGCCAACCCGGCCCGGCTTCGAGCGCCGCCGCCATCGCAAGCGCGCCGGGCATGTTTTCGGTGCCGGGCCGGTACCCGCGTTCCTGCCCCCCTGCAGGAGCAAGCATAGCCCAGTCACGAACCAGCAGGGCGCCGATTCCAACCGGGCCGCCAAACTTGTGCGCCGCAATGGCTACCATGTCGGCATCAGGAAGCGCGATCTTGCCAGCGGCCTGCGCACAGTCGGCCACTAGCAGCCCCCCCGCGTTCCTGACCGCCTCCGCGATGTCCCCGAGCGGCTGAATCACGCCCGTCTCGTTGTTGACATGCTGCACGGCGACCAGCCCGCTCCGCGCTGCGGAGGACGGATCGACCAGAGCATCCGCGTCGACTGCGAGACGATCGGCATTTCCGGCGTGGCGCAACACCGCCTCGTGCTCAACCGAGGACACTGCGGCAAGAGGCAGTCTGGAACGGGTCAGCGCGATCGTCAGGGCCTCACTGGCCCCTGACGTGAACATCAGCTGTCCTTCCCAGCCCAGAACACCGGTGATCCTGGCACGGGCATCCTCGAGCGCCGCACGCGCCGCCCTTCCGGGCGCATGCGGGCTCGAAGGATTGGCCCAGAGGGCGAAACCTTCACACAGGGCATCTCGCGCCTGCGAAAGCAGGGGCGTCGTCGCGGCATGGTCAAGATAGAGAGATGTTGTCGACATTGGCCAAGGAGTTGTTTTCAAACCAACTGCTTCTATATAGCGTTCAAC
>JAGREL010000067.1 GCA_020446575.1 Novosphingobium sp.
CGCCAACCGGCTGACCGCCGACCCTTCCGTGCGCGTGCTGCTGCTCGAAGCCGGCGGGTCGGACAACTACCACTGGGTCCACATCCCGGTCGGCTATCTCTTCTGCATCGGCAATCCGCGCACCGACTGGTGCATGACCACCGAGAGCGAGGCCGGCCTCAACGGTCGCGCCCTCAAATATCCGCGTGGGCGGGTGCTCGGCGGCTGCTCCTCGATCAACGGCATGATCTATATGCGCGGGCAGGCCGCCGACTACGACGGGTGGCGCCAGGCCGGCAATCCCGGCTGGAGCTGGGACGATGTGCTGCCCTATTTCCGCCGGGCCGAGGACCACTACGCCGGAGCCAGCGAATTCCACGGCGCGGGCGGCGAAATCCGGGTCGAGAAGCAGCGGCTGCGCTGGGAAATCCTCGAAGCCTTCCAGCGCGCGGCGGAAGAATACGGGATTCCATCGGTCGAGGATTTCAACCGGGGCGACAATTTCGGCTCGGCCCTGTTCGACGTGACGCAGCGCCGGGGCTGGCGCTGGAGCGCGGCCGACGCTTTCCTCAAGCCGGTCCGGTCCCGGAGCAACCTGCAGGTCGTGACTGGCGCTCTGGTCGACCGGCTGGTGCTGGAAGACGGACAGGCAACAGGCGTGTCCTACCGCCTCGGCAGCGAGGAGAGGATTGCCCGCGCGCGAGGCGAAGTGCTGCTGGCCGCAGGCGCGATCGGCTCGCCGGCAATCCTCGAACGCTCCGGCATCGGGGATGCGGCACGGCTGCGGCGACTCGGCATCGTCCCGGTGCTCGACCGACCCGAAGTCGGAGGAAACCTGCAGGACCACCTCCAGCTGCGCTGCGCATTCCGTGTTTCTGGCGTTTCCACACTCAACCAGCGCGCCTCAAATATCTTCGGCAAGGCACTGATCGGGCTGGAATATATGCTTCGCCGCAGCGGCCCCATGGCGATGGCGCCAAGCCAGCTCGGCATGTTCGTCAAATCCGACGAGCGGCTGGCGACGCCCAACCTTGAGTATCACGTTCAGCCGCTGAGCCTCGAGGCCTTCGGCGGCGAACTCGACCCCTTCCCCGCTTTCACTGCCAGCGTTTGCAACCTCAGGCCCGAAAGCCGGGGCCGCTCGGCGATCACCGCCGCCGATCCGTCCGCCGTCCCGAGCATCCGGCCCAATTACCTTGCCGCCGACGAAGACCGCCGGGTCGCCGCGCAGGCGATCCGGATTACCCGCGCGATCGCCGCCCAGCCGGCCATGGCCCGCTACCGTCCCGAGGAAGTCCGCCCCGGCCCGGCCCATCGGAACGAGGAAGAACTGGAGAAGGCCGCCGGCGATATCGGCACCACCATCTTCCATCCGGTGGGCACGGCGGCGATGGGCAGCGTCGTCGACCACGAATTGCGGGTGAACGGCGTCGACAGGCTGCGCGTGATCGATGCTTCGGTGATGCCGACGATCACTTCGGGCAACACCAATGCGCCGGTGATGATGATCGCCGAGAAGGGCGCGGAAATGGTGCTGGCGGCAACGCGCTAGGATACGCCATCGGCGGGTCACTTGCGCGTGACAGGCCGCTCCCATATTCATTGGGCAACCGCCGAAAAACGGATCAGGAGACGGACCATGCCGCGCATCGAGCCTCTTCCATGGGAAGCGCTTCCCCAAAAAGAGCGGGAACGCATGGAGCATACGATCCAGCATGGCGGCTCGCCTGCGGACAAGACCGCGACGCGAATCCTGGCCTATTCCCTCCACGAGCATGTCCCGGACGACGGCGACCGCCACTACAACTATCCCAGGCACCTGCTCGGCGGGAAGCTGCTCGAAATGCTGCGCATCCGCAGTGCCCAGCTCGGCGGCTGCAATCCGTGCATGAATGCGCGCAAGGTCGACGACGTGACCGAAGACGTCGTTGCCTGTCTCGCCAATCCGTCGCTGCGCGACGACCTGACCGACCGCGAGCGCCGCGCGCTGCAATTCCTCGACCTGCTTGCGACCGATCATCACAGCATCGACGACGAGATCTATCGCGGCCTTGCCGAGGTGTTCACCACCGCCGAGATCATCGAACTGGGCCAGACCTGCGGACACATGATCGGCACGCACCGCTTCATCCACACGCTCGATCCCTATGGCGACGGGCCGCCCGTGATCCATTACGATCCGGCGCAGGTCGGCGTGACCTGGGCCGAACTGCATGACGGCGACCTGGAGAAGCAGGGCGCCTGAAAGCGGCGGCCGCACGGCCGGCCGGAACCTTGCCGCGAAAGGAGGGGGCCATGTCGAAGAAACGCATATTTTTCTATGTCGTCGGCGCCGTCGTGCTGCTGATCGGAGGCCTTGCCGCCTGGATGCTTGGCCCGGCGCTGCTGCCGCCGAAGAACATCGATGTCGGCATCGCCGTCGGTGAGAAGGCACCTATCGAGATGGACCTGCTCGACAGCGCCGGCCAGCCGACCTCGCTCGCCAGCAACATGGGACAGGAAGGCGTGGTCCTCGTCATGGTCCGCTCCGCCGACTGGTGCCCGTTCTGCAAGGCGCAGCTTGTACGCACGAACGACATCCACGATGCGATTTCCGCGGAAGGCTATGCGCTTGCCAGCCTGTCCTACGACAAGCCGGAAACGCTGACCGGCTTCGCGACGGAAAAGGGGATCGGCTATGTCATGCTCAGCGATCCGGGCAGCAAGATGATCGACGCCCTGAACCTGCGCGACCCGCAATACGAGGCCGGCAGCTTCGCCTACGGCGTGCCGCGCGCGTCGATCCTTGTCCTTGCGCCGGACGGCACGGTGAAGGCAAAATATGTCGCCGCCGACTACCGCTCGCGCCCTTCGAACGACGAGGTGCTGGCGATGGTCGAGGGGGCTTCAGCGGGAGCGGACTAGGGCGCGTCGACACACTCGCCAGCATCACCAAGTGGCAAATGTCCTGCAATTTCGTCCGAAAGCAGACATTCCGGACACGACGACTAAGCGGTCGTTCGAGAACTATATTGATGCCCGCGAAAGCAGGCGTTCCAAACGACGATCCCATCTATCTCAAAAATCCTGATGAGCCACTTCGGTGCTGCGCATGCGGTCGCCTGCATACTTGGCAGAAGTGCGGAATGCAGGTGGGCAAGGGGCATGCCATTGCTCATTGCATCTCGAAAATCTCCATACCGGCGGCTATGAGGAACGAAAGCCCCTAAGCGTGGCAATCCTGCCGGAGCAAGGAGAGGTCGATGATCTCCAGAGTCAACCACATCGGTATCGTTGTCGAAGATTTCGACCGGATGCTGGAGTTCTACCAGCTAGCTTTCGGCTTTGAGATCGCCAAGATGCGCGATCCCACCAATGCTGTATCGAACGCGGCTTTCGGAACCGAGGCGAGACCAGGTCCGGTGCCGCGGATGGCAATGCTGCGCGCGGGCAACTGCTTTCTAGAGGTCATCGAGAATTTCGATCGCGACACCACGCCCACCCCGAAGCGCGGTTATGTCCACCTTGCCTTTGAGGTGAGCAACATCGATGATGCCTTCTCCCGGTTAAGGGGTATGGGCGTTGAATTTGACCATCCAGCACCAATCGACCTCGGCTACGTCAAGGTCGCCCGGGCAATCGATCCCGAGGGAAACCAGATCGAGCTAGACCAGAACATGCCGCACTCGGAATACAATTTGTCCGCCTTGCAGCGACAGTAACCCTGGAGACGGTCGAAGCGAACCTGAACTGAGAGCAGCTATTCTCGATTCAACGCCAAATCCTGACAGTCTGATTGCCACCCCTTTTGGCCTTTCAGTTCGCGTTCGACGCTTCCCAAAAGCGGACGGTCGTTAATGCCGGAATTTGTCCACCCGACCTACGCCAGTAGTTTCGCCCGACGGTCGGCGGCCTGACGGAATTGCGCGACGGCCTTTTCGCGTCCGACCGGCTGCCCTTTCCAGTGACCCTGGCCTTCCAGTTCGTTCTCGAAAGTGTTGGCGAAGACGTCGAGGCACAGCAGCTGGCGCAGGCGCGGCGGAAAGCCGGACTGGAGGTCGGGCGGTATCGCCGCGGACCAGTTGATCATCGGGCGCATGAACGAGGCGCAGTAGTAGCTGAACAGCAGGGCGCGCTCCTCATTGGCGGTGACATTGTTGCCCGACGTGTGCCAAAGCCGCCCGTCCATCACCACGATCGATCCGGCCGGAGCCTCGAACGGAACAAGCAGATCCTGCGCGTTCTGCGGAATATCGGCACTGGTGCGCCAGTTGTGACTGCCGGGAATGTAGAGCGTCGCCCCATTGTCGCGATGCACGTCCGTCAGGCACCAGACGACGTTCACCGACCATGAAAAGATCCACGGTTCGGGCAGGATGAAGGCGAGGTCCGAATGCAGCGCCATCGACTTCGCGCCGGGCATGGCGATGTTGCCGGTGCAATTGGCGACGATCACCTCCTGCCCGACGACCGCGCAGGCAAGCTCGAGCGCGGTTTCGTTCTGTATCAGTTCGCGAAAGACCCCATCCGATTGCAGGGGCGTGAGCACGCGGACCATGTCCGCGGTCGGATCGAGACCCGGCAGGAAGCAGGAATAGCCCTCTTCCGCATTCGCCCTGGCGATCGCCCACAGACGGGCAAGGGCATCGGCCGCCGCACCCTTCGATATGATATCGGGGACAATGCACCAGCCTTCCGTGTGAAGCCGGGCCTTTGCGTCCTCGATGATCATGGCGTCCACCGCTGCTTCTCCACTTCCGTTATCAACCTCAGATCCGAAGCGATCCAGTCATAGCAGGACAGCGCTTGCCCGGCACAAGCCTGCATACGCCTAGGCCCCCAGTGCCCGCGCGGCCGCGACCACTTCGGCGGCATGTTCGCGCGGAGACATGCCCGACCGCAAGCGCTCGATCATCGGCACTTCGAGCCCGATCTCGCAATCGAGCGGCAAGGCGGCCAGCCATTCGCGCAGCGGCAGTTCGCCTTCACCCGGCACCATCCGCTCGAACATCGCTTCCTGCATGTAGCTGGTGCCCGGCGACTGCTGCGGAACGTCGCACATCTGGGCATAGCCGATCACTGTCGGGTCCAGCTCCTCGATATCCGCCACTTCGCCGCCGGACCGGAAAAAGTGCATCGTATCGAACATGATCCGGCAGCGCCCCGGCCCGACATGGTCGACCACGGCCAGAGCCGCTTCGAGCGAGTTGAGCGCATGGGGCGGCGCGAATTCGACGATGAACTGCATACCGCGCGCCGTCACCATTTCGGCCAGCATGGCATATTGATCATGCGCCCGGGGCAGGTCGTGCTCGGTGCAGATGGCGTTGATCCGCCACGCCCCCAGATCGGCCATGACGTCAAGCTGCCCGGCGGCATCGACCACGTCCTGTTCGGGACAGACGCGAAAGCCCTCCCCCAGCCCGATATGGACGCCGGTATCGCGCAAGGCGGCCTTGGTCTCGCGGCGCAGGGCCGGATCCTCGGCCAGCGACCAGTCGGGATAGAGCTCGACGTCCGGATAGCCGAACGGGGCCAGCGGCATCCTCATCAGCCCGGTCGAGATCGAGACGCAGCCCAGCTCGGCGGCCAGCTCGACATGCTCGACCGGCGGCATGCCCAGCAGCGTCAGCATCTCGATGCCGAGCCGGTTCATGAGGACGGCGCCACCATTTTCAGGATCGCTTCGGGAACTTCGGGATTGCCGCGGTCCCCGCTCGCGAACTCATCGATCTTGGCGCGGATGAAGGCATCGGGAGACTCTGCCCAGCGCCTGATGATGTCGAAGGCGACGTCATCGGACGGAATCAGGATGCCGCCTGCTTCCATGCCGTCCGCCAGCGTCACGGCCAGCTCCTGCGGCATCAGCAGCCGCGTTTCCGCACCGGGGCCGCGCATGGGGCAATCCTCGGTCCAGCTGGTCATCGAATCCATGACATTGGTCGCCACCGGCCCCGGTATCAGACAGGAGACGCGGATGCCCTGCGGCTCGAGGTAGAGCGCCAGATTCTCGGTCATCGCGATCACCGCAGCCTTGGCCGCCGCATAGGGCACGCGGCTGGCGGCGTAGGGATAGAGCCCGGCGAAGGAAGCGGTGTTGACGAAGTGGCCGGCACCGCGTTCGAGGAATTTCGGAAGGAAATGCTGGACGCCACGGAGCGCGCCGAAGAAGTTGAGGTCCATGATCCGCTGCCACTCGGCCATCGGAATATCCTCGGGATGGCCGTTCAGCATGCCGCCGACATTGTTCATGACGATGTCGATCTGGCCCAGCTCGGCTTCCGCCCGGGCAGCGGCATCGGCGACCGATTCGTCCAGCATCACATTGGCGGACAGCGAAATCGCGCTTCCGCCCGCCGCCACGATCTCGTCGGCGGTCTCCTGCGCGGCTTCCTCGGCAATGTCGGCGACTGCAAGTCGCGCGCCGCGACGCGCCCATTCAAGCGCGACTGCCTTGCCGATGCCTTTCGCACCGCCGAAAATCAGCGCATTGGCACCTGCGAAAATCGATTCTCCGGTGTTCGCCAATCAGTCCTCCCGTAATCCGCTCTGCCGGCTTTCCGCACATCCAGCTTGACACAATCGGACTGGTGCGGGGAATGAAAAAATGAAAATCGCCTGCCACTGCCGGGAAAGGCAGGCTGCGGAGAGAGATGGCCATGAAGACGTCGCTGTACATACCGCTTCACCTCGTCCTGGACGACCTCACCAAGACGGGAGACAGGCTGACCACCATCGGACGCGCCGCCGAAGCGGCCGGTTTCGATGCCTGCAACCTGACCGATCACCCGGCCCCTACGGCCAAATGGCGTCACCATGGCGGACATGACGCGCTCGACCCGTTCGCCGCGCTATGCTTCATCGCTGCGGCCACCAGGAAGATCAGGCTGCACACGCACATCGTCGTACTGCCCTATCGCAACCCCTTCGTGACCGCGAAATGCATAACGACGCTCGACGTGGTCTCGAACGGACGCGCGATCATCGGCCTGGGCGCCGGATATATGAAAGGCGAATATTTCGCGCTCGGCATGGACTACGATACGCGGGGGCCGGCGATGGACGAGGCGCTGATCGTGATGAAGCAGGCCTGGAGCGGGGAGCCGGTCAGTTTCGAGGGAAAGGCGTTCAGCGCCCGCGACATCCTGCCGACCCCGGTGCCGGTCCGCAAACCGCACCCCACCTTGTGGGGCGGCGGCAACGCCAGGTCCGCGATCCGGCGCGCGGCGGAACACTGCGACGGTTTTTCCCCATTCTATGCCGCCCCCGATCAGGCCGTGCGCAACAAGACCGTGCCGCTGGAGACGCTGGCCGACCTGCGCGAGAAGATCGCACTCTACAAGGAAGAGCTGGCCCGCCTTGGGCGCACCGGCGATTTCGACATCTGTTCCGGCCCCAGCGAGCGGCCGGAGACATGCGATGCGACGGCGAAGCAGGTCCTGCTCGACCAGGCGGGCGAAATGGCCGGGATGGGCGTGAACTGGATGCTCACAAGCGTTCCGGGAGAAACGCTGGACGAATACCTCGACGCCATCGCCTGGTTCGGCGAGGAAATTCGCCCCGAACTACCCGGCTGACGCCGGCCTCAGCCCTTCTTCGTCCAGGCCAGCGGCAGGCTGTCGACGTTGAACGTCGGGCCGGCATGATATTCGTAATGCGCGCCTTCGGGAATGTGGATGTCGGCGAACTTGTCCAGGAAGGTCTGGATCGCGATCTTTATCTCGCGCCGCGCCAGATGCATGCCGAGGCACAGGTGCGGACCGCTGGCGAAGGCGAGCGGCTGTTCCGACCGGTTGAGGTCCATCTCGTTGGGGTCGGGATAGGCCTCGGGATCGCGGCAGGCGATGAAGATCGGCATGATGACAAGGTCGTTCTCCTTCATCTGCACCCCGTGCCAGACGAAGTCCTGCGTCACCCGGCGCTGGCTCGACACCACGCTGAACATGCGCAGCATCTCCATCACCGCCTTGTCCATCTTGTCCGGATTGTC
>JAGREL010000068.1 GCA_020446575.1 Novosphingobium sp.
TCGACACGGTCTGCCCGGAATGTTCGAAGATTATGCAGGAGTTCAGCCAGAAGGCTCAGCTCATGAACAATCTCAACATCAACAGCTGCGAGATGGCCCAGGGCCTGGTCGGCGGCATCTGGCCCAAGGGCGACCTTGCGGACAAGGCGATCTGCGAGGCGATCGGCAATTCCGAAGGCATCTTCACCGACTATGCCGCTGCCAAGCATGGCTGCGGCACCAAAGGCCAGCGCGCCAGCACCACGGCGCAAGGGTCGGGCAAGTACGATGACGTCAATCCCGGGGTGGCTCGGAACTACACCTGGACCATCCTCAAGAAGTCGGCATTCTTCTCACCGGGCGGGACGTTCGACCGCGAACTGGCCGAATATGCGATGACGCTCATCGGCACGATCATCTATGTGCCGCCCAAGGACGACGAGCCGGGCAAGTTCGTGCCGATCGCCGGCGAAGCGTCGTCGACGCTCGTCACCTCGCTGCTCGATGGCACCGGAGCCAACCGCGTCCTCATTTTCAACTGCGATGAGACCGACAAGTGCCTCGATCCCGGCTTCAAGTCGTTCGCCCTGCCGGCGTCGAAGGCCCTTCGCCCACGGGTGGCGGCGCTGATCGACGGCATGGTCCAGGCGATCCATGACGACACCCCGATCACCGACGCGCAGAAGGAGCTACTCCAGGTCGCCTCGATCCCGCTCTACAAGATCCTGACAGTCCAGGCCGCCTATGGCCGCGGTATGCCGACCGATGACCGCGAGACACTGGCGGAGATCGCCAGTGTCGATCTTCTGTTCGCGGTTCTGGACCGGATCGTCAGCGAAGCCGGTCGGTCGATGTCGAGTTTCATCGGCGCCGACGAAGCCAAGATCGCCATGTGGCAGGGTCAGGTGAACGTGGTGCGCCAGGCGCTCGCCGACCGGCAGGCGAACACACATCTGCGCGTCAGCGCGATCTTGCAGATCATCGAGAAGACGGCGTTCATCGAGAACGTGCTCGCGACGCAGATGTCGCCGGGCATGGCTGCCGCGCTCGACTGGTCGCGCGGGGTCCAGAGCCGCGCCCTCACCCACTGACGCTACCCTTCTTCCCTCTCTTCGCAGGATGCGAATGCAATGGTCGAGATTTTCACGGTTGGCGGCGGCGACTACCTGGTCAACGTGTTCCAGGCGGTCGCAGCATGGACCGGCAACGGCGGCTACAAGAGCCTGCTTCAGGTGGTGATGGTAATGGGGCTGGCGCTCTCGGCGCTGACCCTCGCCTTCAACCAGGACTGGCGCGCGTGGATCAACTGGTTCCTCGGCGCGACGCTCATGTATTCGTGCCTGATGGTGCCGCGCATCGACGTGCATGTGACCGACCGGCTGAACCCCAGCCTGGCACCGGCCAATGTCAGCAATGTGCCGCTGGGCCTCGCGCTGATGGCGAGCTTCACCAGCCAGGTCGGTGACTATCTCACCGGCTCGGCCGAGGTCGTATTCGGCCTGCCCGGCGATCTCAACTATTCGCGCAATGGCATGATCTACGGCGCGCGGCTCTACGATGCAACGCGGTCCTTGCGCATTTCCGATCCCGAATTCGCCGCCAATCTCGACGAGCATTTCCGGCAATGCGTGTTCTATGACGTGCTGCTCGGCCGCTATTCGATGAAAGAACTCGCCGAGACGAACGACATCTGGGCGACGATTGCGCCGGGGAGCCAGGCCCGGGCACAGCGCTTCCTGAACCGTGACGCCGCTTCGGGCCAGGTCACCTCGACGATCATTACCTGCCGCGAAGCCTACGATGCCCTGAACGCCCAGTGGACCGGGCTCATCGACGGCATGGGAACGGTCTTCGGCCGCCAGCTCTACCCAAACCAGACGGCGGCGCTGGCCAAGGCCAAGCTGTTCTCGGACCTGCCGGTCGCCTACCAGTACCTCGCCGGTGTGTCGGCCAGTGCGACCGACATCTTCAAGCAGACCCTGACGATCAACGCGATGAGCCAGGCGATGCACTCGCTGGCAGGCGGCAGCGGCGCGGGCAATGTCGATGTCTATGCCCAGACCCGCGCCGACATCCAGACCGAGCGCACCTACGGCTCGATCGCCAGCAACGCGATGAAGTGGGTGCCGCTCCTCAATGTCGTGCTGACGGTCCTGTTCTACGCCCTCTTCCCGGTGCTGTTTCCGCTGTTCCTGCTGCCCAAGACCGGCCCGCTGGCACTCAAGGGTTATGTCACCGGGTTCTTCTACCTCGCTGCCTGGGGACCGCTGTTCGTGATCCTGCACATGATGCTGATGTTCAAGGGCGCGGCCGACATGACTGCGGTTGCTGGCGCCAACGGCCTCAGCCTCGCCAGCTTCACCGGCATGGCCGACGTCAACAGCGATATCGGCCTGCTCGCTGGCTACCTCATCGCCTCGGTGCCGTTCCTGGCGGGCGGCGTCGCCAAGGGCGCGATGGCGATCTCGCACCATGCGACCAGCTACCTCAACCCCAGCCAGAATGCCGCCGAGGAGGCCGCCCGCGAGGCCAGTACGGGCAATGTGGCGCTGGGCAACACGAGCCTAGCGAATTCGAGCGTGATGACCCGGCAGTTCGCGCAAGGCACGATTGCGCCAAGTTTCACCTATGGGGCGGCGCAGACCCGCACGCTCAGCGATACAGGAACAACCACAACGAGCTTCCCCGAAGCCAGCTATGATCAGCTCCCGAATTCCAGCTATCCATTCACGCCGTCGCTCGGTCAGGAGTTCACCTCGCGCCTGTCCACCATGGCATCGCAGGCCCGCTCGAACA
>JAGREL010000010.1 GCA_020446575.1 Novosphingobium sp.
ACAAAGGATCACGGGAACGATGTCAGTCATGGCATAGCGGATAATGGCCGAAAATGGCGGTTTCTTTAATAGGGCGGATTATTTCTTCCCCGGATAGAACCAGCGCTGCTTCCAGCCGTAGACCGATTCCACCGGATTGCCATTAGCGTCCGTCGCGGGTCGGAAGCGGAAGCGCTTCGTGGCAAGTTCGCAGGTGATGCGGTCGGCTTCCGGATCGCGGCTGGCGCGATGCACGCGGCAGGCCTTGACCCGCCCATCCGTACCGACGGTCAGCGCGATGATCACATAGTCGCCGATCCTGAGATCGCGGCTCTTGCGCGGATAGTCGCGGGCCGAGTTGATATCGCCTGCGATCTTCTCGAGCTTGCCGCCGCCCGCTCCCGCCCCGCTGCCGCCATCGCCCGAACCGGTGCCCTTGCCTTGCCCTCCGGCGCCAGTGTCCTCGCCCCGGTCCCGCGCGCCGGACGTGACATCATCGCCCATCGCCGCCACTTCGGGCGCCTGCAGCTTGGCGATGTCGATCTTCGGCGCGGGCGCGGCCACTTCCTTGGGCGTGGCCTTCTTGCCGGCGGGCGCCGCTGCACCGGCACGCTCCGTATCCTTCGGCTCGGGAGTCGGGCTTGGCTCAGGCGTGGAAACCTCGACGGTAAAGGCGGAAATCACCCGGTCCGCGACCATTCCCGTGAAATCCGGCGCGAACGCCCGGATCAGCGCAAGCACTGCCAGCACATGAAGAGCGGCTACAAAGACAACCACGCCCAGCTTCATGCGGCGCGGCGCTCTGAGGTCGGCCCGGGTCATGGCTGCGCTATGGCATGGCGCGAAATGGGCGGCAATCGGCGTTCCCGGATGCGGCCACAGATTGTTTTGACAAGCTTGCGCGGAGCGAGCCATGCACGGCCCACACGAACACAAACTCCGGGAGACGAAAACAATGGAAGGACTTGAACCCGTTCGCTGCGATCACGACGGTTTCGCACTGAAAGGCTATTGCGCCGCACCGAAAGGCGACGGGCCGTTCCCGGCGGTAATGGTCATGCACAGCGGCCTCGGGCTGCGCAAGCAGATCGCGGAAAAGGTAAAGCTGCTCGCCGAGCTCGGCTATGTGGCGGTGGCCACCGACATGTACGGCGCCGATGCCGACATCAGCACGCCTGAGGCGGCAGGCCAGCATTACGCGGGGCTGATCGAGGACATGGCGAAGTTGCGGGCCAGGACGGTTGCATGGCTTGACGCGGTGGCTGCCCGCAAGGACGTCGACGCACAGCGGATCGGAGCGATCGGCTACTGCTTCGGCGGCATGTGCGTGCTCGAACTGGCCCGCAGCGGTGCCGATGTCAAAGCCGTCTCCAGCTTCCACGGCGTGCTGACGACACAGTCACCCGCCCGGCCAGGCACCGTCCGCGCGCAGGTGGCCGCCTATTGCGGGACCGAGGACCCCTATGCACCGCTCGCCGATATCGAAACGCTGCGCAAGGAACTGTCCGCGGCGGGAGCACGCTACGAAATCATGGAGTTCGCCGGCGTGGCTCACGGTTTCAGCGACCCCTCGATGGACGATTTCGGCCTCGACGGTATCCGCTACGACCGCGTCGCCGATCGGGTGTCATGGGCGGGCACGCTGGCACTGCTCGACGCAGTGTTGCACAACTGACACAGTTGGCGGAAGATCGCCTCACCGCAGGGCCTCGCGGCGAAAGGCGGGATTGCGGGCCGAAGAACGGCTTGCTAGCGGATTTCGCCTGAGAACGCTGTTCACACAACCCGGCGCGTTCTTAAATATGGTAAGCTAGTTCAGTTTCTCGAAGGTACATTCGGCATTGTGAAATATAGGGCCTCTTGCTAAGGCGCTTTCCATATCGAATGTGATCAATTCAGGCTGAATACAGCCGTGCCCGAAGGCATTGTCACGGAGAGGAGACTTGTCGGGATGACCAGATGGCTTGAGTTGGCCCTCCACGGGCTGTCTTGCAGAGAGGCCGAAGATGCTTCGGCTGTCGCAGCCCTAAATCAAATGCAGCGGTGTTTTCGGCAACCATCACGCGGACGTGGACGCGTGGGCAAGCAACATGGACGCATGGGCTGACGCGGCACGCTACGAATACATGACAAAGGGTCTAGGAAGCATGGTCCGCCAAAAGGGAGAGGCGTGGACAGCGATCCAACCGACTATCCGAAGTTTCGGACCGTAATCGATCTGCCAGACGCGGATGCGCTTGGCACAAGCGAATGACAACCGCCGTGGAAAGGCAAAAGTTTTGAGGTTCTAGAGGAGGAATCAATGGTTTATCGATCGTTCAAGAAGGCTTTGCTGCTCAGCGTAGCGGCTTCGGGGATCGCCGCAGCGACACCCGCGCTCGCCCAGGATTCGGCAAGTGCTTCCGCCGCCGGCGACATCATCGTCACCGCCCGCCGCGTCGAGGAACGCCTGCAGGACGTTCCCATCTCGATCACGGTCTTCAATCAGGACGAGCTGACGAAACGCAACATCGCCGTTGCAACCGACCTTGCCGCTTATACACCCTCTCTCTCGGTAAATCAGCGCTACGGCCCGGAGAAATCTTCATTCAGCATCCGCGGCTTCACTCAGGATCAGTCGACGGCCCCGACAGTCGGTGTCTATTTCGCCGAAGTGGTCGGTGTGCGCGCCCAGGGCGGCACGACCTCGGGTAATACCGTCGGCGCAGGCGCCTTCACCGACCTCGAGAACGTGCAGGTTCTTAAAGGCCCGCAGGGCACACTGTTCGGACGCAATACCACGGGTGGCGCAATCCTGCTGACGCCCAAGAAGCCAACCGACAATCTGGAAGGTTATATCGAAGGCACCTACGGCAACTACGATCAGATGCGTTTGCAGGGTGCTCTCAACATCCCGCTGGCAGACACGTTCAAGGTTCGGCTTGCCGGCGAACGCAACAAGCGTGACGGCTACATCAAGAATGTGTCAGGCATCGGTCCGAAGGACTACAACGACGTCGATTACACCTATCTGCGCCTCAGTATCGTCGCCGAGCTTACGCCCGATCTCGAGAATTACACGATCTTCCATTACAGCGATTCCAGCACGAACGGTTACGCCACGAAGATTACCGGCTGTGACACGCCCATATCACAGGGTGGCACGCTCCTTACCGACAACATTCTGCCCGCTGGATCCACCCCCGATCCGGTAACCGGACTTGTCAACCCGGCCTATAGCGGCACCCGCCATCTGCAGGCTCTTTCGTGCGGCATCCAGCTCGCCCGCCAAGACGCCCGCGGTGACGGCCTCTACGATGTCGAGACAGCCAACCCGAATCCGTTCCTGGACATCGTGCAGTGGCAGGTGATCAACACGACGACTTGGAACGTCAGTGACAACATCACCATCAAGAACATCATGAGCTACGGTGAATTCCGTGAACGCGCAAACTTCGACCTCGGCAGCAGCAATTTCGAGGTCCCGATCACCGGAACGTCTCCCATCTTCGGCCCAGGCTTCGATCTTACGCGAATCAGCCAAAGGCTGAATGTCGCCAGCGGCGCAATCGACCCGGTGACCAAGCTTGCGCTTGGTCCTGCACTCTACGCTGCAGCCGGAACGCCTTATCAGCGGATCGTACTCGATACAGCCGCACCCAACGTCTACAACTCGTCGCAGTCGACGTTCACCGAGGAACTTCAGGTTCAAGGCCAATCGACCGACGGCAGGCTCAATTTCGTATTGGGTGGGTACCTCGAGTTCTCGCGGCCGATCGGGTTCAACGCCGGACGGACGGGCATCTTCCTCGACTGTACGCGCCCGCAGAACCTGGAGTGCGCCAATCCGCTCTTCTTTGGTTCCATCTCGGAATCGCATACCAAGCTGTCGTTCGACAACCACGGCATCTTCGGTCAGGCGACATACAACTTCACGGATCAGCTGGCACTTACAGCCGGCGCCCGTTACACCTTCGACAAGATCAAAGGTCTGCAGGACAGCACACGAGCAAGCTTCAGTGCCAATGCGGGAACGGGTCCGCTGTTCGCGGATCCGCTGACCGGCGTAATGATTGCGCGCGCCTGTACGGATTCGTTCCGTCATGGTCCGCTGGCCCTGGCCCTTGCCGGACTGTCCCCACCGGATGCCGACAGGTCTGTCTGCACCACCAACCTGACCAACAAGTCGAACAAGCCGACCTGGGTCATCAACCTCGACTACAAGCCGACTCCGGATATTCTGGTCTACGCCAAGTATGCGCGCGGCTACCGCCAGGGTGGTATGAACTTCACCAACCCCGGCGTCGAGCTGTGGGACCCGGAAAAGCTGGATTCATACGAATTGGGCCTCAAGACCAGTTTCCGTGGGACAGTCAGCGGATACTTCAACCTGGCCGGCTTCTACAACGACCTGAGCAATCAGCAGTTCTTTGCGGGTCTGACGCCGACGCCAGAGGCCGCTGCGCTTGGCGTTGCCGGCGGCGCCGCCATTGTGAACGCGGGTAGCTCGCGAGTTTACGGTCTGGAAGCCGATGCTTCCGTGCTGTTCTTCGATAGCCTTCGCCTCTCCGCGGGTTACACCTATCTCAACACGAAGGTGAAGGATGTGGCTTCCGCCGCCACGCAAGGCGATGGAACTCCGCTTGGCGATCTGCTCATTGGCACGCCTTTTGGCGTCATCAGTCCACGCGTGCAGGTCGGCTCACCATTCAATGACACACCAAAGCACAAGCTGACGCTGACCGGCGCTTACACACTGCCCCTCGACGCCAGCATCGGTGACATCACGATTGGCGCCACCTGGGTTCACGCCTCCAGCTACATCAACGATGGCTCTGTTCCAGCCTCGGCCGCCGGGTTTGGCTTGGGCGTGTCGCCGAGCACCGACCTCGTCAACTTGAACCTGGACTGGAAGGCCGTTGCAGGTTCTCCGATCGATCTCGCGTTCTTCGCGACGAACGTCACCAAGGAGAAGTACAACGTCGCCAGCACCGGTGCGTGGAATTCCGCCGGTGTTGCCGAAGTGCTGCTTAACCAGCCGCGCTTCTATGGTGTGCGCGTGCGCTACAATTTCGGGCAGTAAGCTCGACATCCCCGCGCCGCCCTGTGCGGCGCGGGCCTGATATCAGGCGAAAGCCTTACTTAAGCCACGCCCAGCAGGGCGTGGCTTTCGTGTCGGTGGACCGCGTTGCCCAGGCGGTTGAAGAACAGATTGATGATCGGGGGATCGACACGCCTGGTGATCGCCCAGAGGTAATAGCCATAGAGCACGGCCTCGCGGTATTGCTCCCAGGCATCTTCCTCTCCCGGCATGCCGAAACCGAAGCTGCGCATGGTGCCGAGATAATCGTTCAGCAGCCGCCGCTCTTCCTTCTCGGCCACGTCCACCGGCAGCACCGCGCAGAGGTGATAGGCGACATCGAGCGCCCAGCCACCACGCTGCAGGAGCTGCCAGTCGATCAGCCCCGGCCCGTCCGGGGTCCTGAAATTGTTCCCGGCATGGCTGTCGCCATGGATCATGAACTGCGGCCTGCCGGTATCCCGATCCGCCAGCACTTTCATCGCCTCGAGCAGCCGCCGGGCGTCCAGAACGTCCGCTGGCATCCCCTCGCTGCGCGGACCGTCCATCAGTTCCTGAAGCATTTCGGGCGTAATATAGGTCATCCGGGCCAGCTCGGCCGCGCGCGGCCTGATCCATTCGGCCCCGTCCAGGAAGGCGCTGCCCTTGTGGAGCTGCGCCAGTTGCCCGAGGCTGGCGGCGGCTTCATCGGCGGAAAAGGCTTCGAGCGCTGAGCAGAAGCGGGCTCCGCTGGCGATCAGGTCTCGCATGACGATCACCGCCTGCTGGGCCTCGCGGTCGACCACGGCAGCCACGCACTCGGGCACGCGAACGTCCACGGTCGGCGCGACCTTGCAGTAGAAATCCGCTTCAAGGACGCAGGTCGGGCCACCGCGCGCGGTCATTTCGTCGACGTCGAGCAACCCCTTGAGACAGAATGCCTGTTTCTCGTCCGAACTTTCGAAAGTCACCGCGAAACGCACCTTGGTCGCCACAGTCTTGATAAGTTCCACCTGTTCGACGGAAGTCACGCGGGAACCGAGAGCCTGGCTCAGCCATTCGGGATCGAGCGCCGCTTCAAGCGTTGCCGGCACCGCGATGGCCAATTCCTTCGCGGGCTTGTTTGCCCGAACGTCCGTCATCTGTATTCCTCCGTCCCAAGGCGAGTCTGGCTATTGACCTGATTCGCGATTTCGTTTCATGCTTCACAATAGAGAATTCATGGGGAGAGTCATGGGCAAACCGCTGGAAGGCATCAAGGTCGTTGAAGTGGCGATGTGGGCATTCGTGCCTGCATGCGGTGGCATCCTGTCGGACCTTGGCGCCGATGTCATCAAGATCGAACCGCCGACGGGCGACCCGCTGCGGGGCCTCAAGATCGGGGCGCTCGGGGACACGAGCAAGGTCGATCTCTCCTGGGAAAGCTACAACCGCGGCAAGCGCTCCATCACGCTCGACCTCAAGCAGCAGGCCGGCCGCGACGTACTGATGAAGCTGCTTGAGGACGCGGACGTCTTCCTCACCAACCTGCTGCCGCCGGCGCGCCGCAAGATGGGCATCGATGCCGACACGATCCGCGCCAGGTTCCCCGACATCATCTACGCAAGCGGCAGCGCGACCGGCCCCAAGGGACCACACAGCGACAAGGGCGGCTACGATTCGATCACTTTCTGGGCGCGCGGCGGGGTCTCGTCCTCGCTCACCGAAGACGACGCCGACTATCCCGTCGGACCTCCGGGCCCGGCATTCGGCGACACGCTGTCCGGCTCCATGCTGGCAGGCGCGATCAGCGCCGCGATCGCAAAGAAGGCGATGACGGGCGAAGCTTCGGTGGTCGACGTGTCGCTGCTCGGCACCGCCATGTGGTCAATGCAGCGCTTCATCGCGCAATCGACCATGGACGGGATCCAGAAATTCCCGCGTCCCTCCAATCCCAGGCCGTACAACGTGCTTGTCCACAACTACAAGACTGCCGACGGCCGCTTCGTCGCCCTGGGCATGCTCCAGTCCGACAAATACTGGGCACGGTTCTGCGAAGTCGCCGGCCGGCCGGACCTTGCCGCCGATCCGCGCTTTGCCGACTCCGCCAAGCGGCAGGAGCACGTCGACGAATGCTATGCCGAGATGAAGGCACTGTTCGCGTCGAAGACGCTGGAAGAATGGAAAGCTATCCTCTCGCAGCAGGACGGCCAGTGGGACGCGGTCCAGAACGTGGGCGAGATCCACAAAGACGTCCAGGTGCAGGCGAACGACCTTGTGCAGACCGTCGATTACGGCGACGGCTCGACGATCCCGCTGGTCGCCGTGCCGATGCTGTTCGACGGTGAACCCATGCCGGCGCGGCGCTCCCCCGATCTTGGCGCGGACAGCGACGCGGTACTGGAGAGCCTTGGCTACAGTGAGGACGAAATCATCGATCTCAAGGTGCAGGGAGTGGTGTTTTGAGCGGCGAAGCCGCTGCACCGCCTGCTCGAAAGCTGCCACAAATTACCGACGAAACCGAGGCTTTCTGGACCGGCGGCAAGGACGGGCAGCTGCTGATCCAGCGCTGCAGCCAATGCGGACGCTATCAGCACCCGCCGCTGCCGATCTGTTCGTCGTGCCGCACTGAAACGGTGCAGCCCGGAGCGGTTTCGGGCAAGGGATTGGTCAAGACCTACACAGTCAACCGGCAGCCCTGGCTGCCAGGCCTCGACGAGCCGTTCGTCTTCGCGGCGGTGGAACTCGACGAACAGCCGGAACTCTACGTCTTCAGCAATATCCTCGCCCCGCCCGATGCCGTGCACGGCGGCATGCGGGTCAAGGTCTGCTTCGAGCATCACGAGGACGTGTGGCTGCCGATGTTCGAACTCGACCGGGAAAGCGGCAATGACGGGTAAGGATTATCCCGAAAGGCAGGCGTGTATCACCGGCATCGGCCAGACCAAGGCCGGCCGGCCTTCCGACCGCTCCGCCCTCCAGCTGACGCTAGATGCCTGCCTCGAAGCGATCGCCGATGCCGGCATCAGCGTGGACGATGTGGACGGGCTCATCTGTCATCCCGGCAAGACGGCCGAAGGCGGCGGAATTTCGCCGGTGGGAACCGTCGAGACGATGATGGCGCTGGGCATCCGCCCTGTCTGGACCAATCCCTCATCGCATGAGGGGCCGGGCCACATGGCCGCGATCTTCCAGGCGGTCATGGCGATCGCCACCGGCCTGTGCCGCCA
>JAGREL010000424.1 GCA_020446575.1 Novosphingobium sp.
CGGCATGGGCCGCGCCGGCTTCCTGGCGCACAAGGATGTGGCGGATGCGGTGATCGTGGAAGAGGGCGTCGTAGATCGGCAGCACAGCGCCACCGGGATAGCCGAACACGAATTCGACGCCCTGCCGGGAAAGGCTCTCGACCAGTATTTCCGCGCCGCTGCGCTCTTCACTCACTGCTTGTGTCCTTCTTCAAATCGCGCGGGCTCTAAACGAACCGACCCGGCACAGCAATGGCCGCGCCGGGTCACCTCTCCGAACTCGCACATTTCCGCGGTACAGGCGTTGTGCGGCGCAATATGCGACAGGAAATGACGTGTCAACCCCTACATCTGTAATAAAGTTTTAAAAAGTTCAAGCTCGTCGAAATGATTTGAGGCGATTCTGGGCCAATCTTGCGGCGGCTGATGACGCAGCCAGGTGAACTGGCGCTTGGCGTAGTTCCGGGTTGCCTGCGCCCCGCGCATGCGCGCCTCTTCCAGGGACCACTCACTCCGGAGATAACCCACTATTTCGGGCACGCCGATCGCACGCATCACCGGCAGGTCGGGGGCGAGATCGCGGGCCAGCAGGGCCTCGACTTCGCCGATCGCACCCGTTCCAAGCATGCTCGCGAAGCGCGCATCGCACCGTTCGTAAAGCGCCTCGCGCTCAGGCAGCAGGATCGCCGGGTGGATATCGACCCGGTCGGCAATACCGCCGCTTCGCTGCGCCTGCCATTTCGAGATCGGCCGTCCGGTGGACCGCACGACTTCGAGCGCACGGGCTATGCGCGACGCATCGGCGGGGGCGAGGGCGGCGGCCCGCGTGGGGTCCTCGCTGCGCAACGCCGTATAGGCTTCATCCAGAGGCATTGCGCGCACGGACCTGCGCACTTCCGGGTCGATCGGCGGGATCGGCGCGATACCATCGAGAAGGGTCCGGATATACAGCCCCGTCCCGCCGACAAGGATCGGAACACCGCCTGCCTGGTGGATCGCACCGATTTCCCGGCCGGCCGCCTGCGCCCAGTCTGCGGCGGAGCAGGCCTGCGCGCCATCCCATGCGCCGAACAGGCGGTGCTCGATGCCCCGCATTTCCTCCGCTGTCGGCCGCGCGCTCAGCACGGCGAGGTCGGCATAGACCTGGGCGCTGTCGGCATTGACGACGACCGCCTTTCGCCCGCGCTCCTGAAGCGCGAGGGCAAGGCGCACGGCAAGATCGCTCTTGCCGCTCGCCGTCGGCCCTGCAATGAGCGCCAGCGGCGGCCGGCCCTTGCCCGGCCCCGTCACATTCTCAGGGGAATCCTCGGTGCTCATCGCCCGGCTGATAGCAGAACCGGACACACTGTCGGCAAATCTTGAACGCGCGAAGGCGCGGATGGAGGAGCAGGACCTGCGGCTTGCTTCGGCGAGCATGCTCGATTTCTGCGGAGACGTGCTCGAGCTGGAACTGCCGGACGGCGATCCCGGCACCCTGCGCGCCATTCTCGACGAATGCTTCACACCGTCCGACCTGCTCGTCGCGAACCACGAGCCGGAGATTCCGCGAATCTTCGTCTCCGATATGGATTCGACCATGATCACGGCCGAATGTATCGACGAACTCGCCGATTTCGCGGGGATCAAGCACCACATTGCGGCAATCACCGAGCGCGCCATGCAGGGCGAGCTCGATTTCGAAAGCGCGCTGAGAGAGCGCGTGCTGCTGCTGCGCGATCTGTCGGAAGACGCGATCCTCGAATGCCTGAGCACCCGCATCGCGCCGATGCCCGGCGCGCAGGCACTGGTCGCGACCCTGAAAGCCAAGGGTTGCCGTACCGTGCTGGTGACCGGTGGTTTCCACCAGTTCGCCGATCCGGTCGCCGAGCAGCTCGGTTTCGATCACGTCGTGGCGAACCGGCTCGGTATCGCCGACGGCAAGCTGACGGGTCAGCTCGACGGGCCGATCACCGACAGTTCGGTCAAGAAGGCGACCTTGCTGGACGAGGTGAAGCGATTGGGCGAGGGTGCCACCAGCCTTGCGACCGGCGATGGGGCGAACGACATCCCGATGCTTGAAGCCGCGACCTACGGCATTGCCTATCGCGCCAAGCCGAAAGCGCGCGCGGCTGCCGATGGCTGGATTGACCGGGGCGATCTCACGGCGATCCTTCAGTTGCTCGGCATCCGGCGTGAGGAATGGCTCTGGGAGTGACCTTCAGACGCGGCGGCCTTTGCGGCGAGCTGCGATCCTCAGGCCGAGCGCGCCCAGCGCTATCGCCGAGAAAGCCAGATCCATCGCCCAGGTTTCCGGCGAGAAACTGCGGCTGATGTAGTCGAAGGCGAAGATCAGCCAGAGGTAGTGGATGCCCAGGCTGTGCAGCCGTTTCCAGTTTTTGCCCAGCGCTTTCATGCTCGCGCGGTTTGATGTCAGCGCCATGGCATAAAGGAGGATATAGGCGATGCCCCCGCCGATCAGGACCGGGGTGGGAACCGGTTCGCCGGTCACTCTGAAGAACGTGACAAAGGCGAACAGGTGGATCGTGTGGCAGCCTGCAAAGCCGAGACCCCACCAGCGCCGGTCGCGCAGCAGGGCCCTCGTCATAGGATTTGGCCAAAGCCTGACCAACGAAGACGCCGAATAGGTGATGATCAGCAGGAAGAAACCGGTCCGCGCCGTCCAGCGCGTTGCGAGCCGCCAGCTCTCGACGACGTCCGCGCCCGATTGCAGCCCGGCCTGAAGGGCAAGAAACCCCGCCGCAAGGCCAAGCGCCAACGGCCATCTGCGCTGCATCGAAATTCCTCCCCGCTCGAAACGGGGAGACTAGCGGCAAGAGCGAAACAAGAAAATCCTACCTGTTCCGCGCAAGCGGGGATGGCGGAGGGGCTATTCCGTCCCTTCGCAACGTCTGACGATCGCTTCGGCGACATCCGGAACGGACTTCAACACGTCCGGTGCAGGTATTCGCAAGAGAGCGATCCCGCGCTGCGCCAGCAATTGTGTCCGGACCTCGTCCCGCTCGGGCCGGTTGCCCATGTCGTGGGGCTTCCCGTCGATCTCGATTCCGAGCTTCGCCCTGGGACAATAGAAATCGATGACGAACGGACCCACCGGATGCTGTCGGCGAAACTTGATGCCCTGAGGTTCCTTGCGCAGGACACGCCAGAGCAGAACTTCGGGAAGGGTCATGTTCCGACGCAGGGAGCGAGCCTTCTTGACGGTGCGTTTTGTCGTTGCTCGCGTCATGGCCCCTCCGTCAGCCCTGCGGGCTGTCACCTCCCCATGACTTCGTCACAAGGAGGATTGAAATAATGCAAATCCTCCCTGTCGCGAAGCGATGGGGAGGGGGACCAGCCGGAGGCTGGTGGAGGGGCTTCAGCCTTCCATCCAGTCGCGGAAGAAGCTTTCGTGGGCTTTGCGGAGGTCGGCAAGAGCAAGGGAATGCTCACCCGATTCGGAATGGAGTGTCACGCATCCGCCGACAGTCTTGCCCAGGACGACCGCCGCCAGGCCAACCTGTTTTGCATTCTCGACGACCGCCTGCGCATCCGGCGCGGTCACGACATAGCGCGCCTGATCCTCGCCGAACCAGAATGCAGCGTCGGATATGCGGTCTGCGGGCGTGAATGCTTCGCATCCCAGATTGCCCGCCAAGGCCATCTCCGCCAGCGCGACGGCCAGTCCACCATCCGAACAATCGTGAACCGCCGAGACGATGCCCTCGGCAATGAGGTTCCGGACCAGTTCGCCTGTCTCTCGCTCGAGTTCGAGGCCGACAGGCGGCGGCGGGCCGTCCTCCCGCGCATGCAATTCGCGCAGCCAGAGCGACTGGCCGAGATGCCCGCTTTCTCCGCCGATCAGGATAATGGTTTCGCCTTCCGCCTTGAAGGCGATTGTCGCCATCTTCTCGTAGTCGGCCAGCAGTCCAACGCCGCCGATGGCCGGCGTCGGCAGGATCGCACTGCCGCCGCCGGTCGCCTTGCTTTCGTTGTAGAGCGACACGTTTCCGCTAACGATCGGGAAATCGAGCGCGCGG
>JAGREL010000069.1 GCA_020446575.1 Novosphingobium sp.
CTCGGCCTCGTCGAGTTCCGCGGTTTCGAGATGCCGCCGGAAGCGAAGATGTCGCTTGCCCAACAGCTCGTGCTGCGCGCGCTGACCGCCTGGTTCTGGAAGGAGCCGCTCGATGGACCGCTGGTGCGCTGGGGCACCGCGCTGCACGACCGCTTCATGCTGCCGCATTTCGTCTGGACGGATTTCCTCGACGTGCTGGGTGACCTGAAGCGTGCCGGCTACGAGTTCGATCCGGTGTGGTTCGAGGCGCAGCGCCAGTTCCGCTTTCCGGTCCACGGCACGGTGGAGGGCGGCGGCGTCTTGCTGGAGATCAGCCATGCGCTGGAGCCGTGGAACGTGCTGGGCGAGACCGGTGCGATCGGCGGCACGGTGCGCTATGTCGATTCCTCGACCGAGCGGCTGCAAGTGCGCGCGAGCGGCCTTGTCCCCGGCCGCCACGTGATTGCCTGCAACGGCCGGCGCGTGCCGCTCACTCCGACCGGAAAGCAGGGCGAAGCGGTGGGCGGCGTGCGCTACAAGGCCTGGGCTCCCGCGAATTGCCTGCATCCGATGATGCCTGCTCATGCGCCGCTCACGTTCGACATACTCGACACGTGGAACGAACGTTCGCTGGGCGGCTGCGTCTACCATGTGGCGCATCCGGGCGGACGCTCCTATGATGACGTCCCGGTCAACGGCTACGAGGCCGAGGCACGCCGCAAGGCGCGCTTCCAGGATCACGGCCATTCGCCGGGCCCTCAGGCGATGCCGCCCGAGGAACCTGCAGGGGAGTTTGCCATGTCGCTCGATCTTCGCCGCGCCGCCGGCCTGGGCCCGCGAAGCTGAGCGCTGCGGCCACCCGTGCGATCCCGGCCATGAACCGGCTGCAGGATTACCCGGTCGACGTCGATGTCGGGGACCTCTTCCGCCACGCCGTCGGCGATGTCGCGGCCAAATGGATTGCCGTTTCCAACGGGCTTTGCGCGCTTTCCGAAGAAGGCGGCATTCCCATCCAGGAACAGGTGGGGCGCCAGATCCAGGATCTCGGCATGGCGTTCCGCATCGCCGGCGACGCGGAGGAACGCAACTGGCCGCTCAATCCGATGCCGCTCATCATCGGCTCCGGGGAATGGCGCGAAGTCGAACAGGGGCTGGTCCAGCGCGCAAACCTGCTGGAACAGGTAGCCGCCGACATCTACGGTGCGCAGCAGCTGGTGGAGGAAGGCGCGCTGCCCGCCGCCGTCGTCACCGGCAGCCGCTATTTCGCGCGCAACATGATCGGGCTGCAACCACGGGGAGATCATTATCTCCACGTCTACGCGGTAGATCTGGCGCGTGGGCCGCTCGGCCAGTGGCGCGTTCTCGCAGACCGGCTGCGCCTTGCCAACGGTATCGGCTATGCGCTGGAGAACCGGCTGGCCTTCTCGCGCAGCACCGGTAGCCTGCTTTCCGACATCAACGCGCGGCGGCTGGCCGGATTCTTCGGTGAATTGCGCGAAGGCATCGCCCGCGACTGCCAGCGGGAAAACCCGCGCATCGCGCTGCTTACGCCGGGCCGGTTCAACCAGAGCTATCCCGAACAGGCCCATCTTGCGCGCTATCTCGGCTTCCCGCTGGTCGAAGGGCGCGACCTCACCGTCAGCGATGACCGGCTTTATGTGCGGACCATCGCGGGGCCGAAGCGGATCGACGCGGTCTGGCGCTGGATCGACACCAACGCGCTTGACCCGCTGACGTTCGATTCCCGCTCCGCGATCGGCGTGCCCGACCTGTTCGATGCCTGGGCGCGCGGCGGGCTGGAAATGGCGAACTGGCCGGGCGTAGAAGTGCTTGAATCGCCGGTGTTCTCGGCTTTCCTGCCGCGGCTGTGCAAGCGGTTGTTGGGCGAGGAACCGCTGTTGCCCAATATTGCCACCTGGTGGTGCGGCCAGCCGGCGGAGGCGAACACCGTCATCAAGCGGCTGGACGAGCTGGTCGTGACATCCGCTTTCGGCCAGCCGGTCGAGGCGCTTTCAGGCGCCGACCCGGCTCCCGGCAGCGCGCTCCGGGCGAAGGAAAAGGCCGCGCTGCTTGAAGCGATGCAGCGCCGGCCGATGGATTATTGCGGCCAGGAAATCGTTCATCTTTCGACCACGCCCGCGCTGGTTGGTGAGGATTTCGTGCCCCGTGCGTTCACCCTGCGGGCTTTCGTTGCCCGTGGGGCGGACGGCGAATGGAAAGTCATGCCCGGCGGCTTTGCCCGGCTTTCGTCCTCCGGCGAAATGCTGACTTCGCTGATGGGTGAGGGCGACCTGTCCGCCGATGTCTGCGTGGTGGACGACATGCCCGGTGTCTATCAGGCGGCAACCCCGCTTGGCGGCGTGCCGGCGATCCGGCGCGGTGGCGGTATCCTTGCCAGCCAGGCGGCCGACAACCTTTACTGGTTCGGGCGCTACTGCGAACGGACGGAAATGACCTTGCGGATTGTCCGCAGCGTTCTCGGCAGTTCGATTGAAGTCGATGGAAGCAGCGGACGCGATCCCGAAGTCCGGCAGATCCTCGTCAATATCCTCTATCTGTGGGGGGCGATTTCGGATGAGACCGAAAAGCTGCCGACCCGGCAGATCTGCCGCGCCGCATTGACCGAAGCCGAACTGGCCGGCGGCGTCACAAGGCTGCTCGACAACATCCGCAGCGTCGGCCTCAGCCTGCGCGATCGCTTCGCTCCCGATTTCTGGCGGCTCGCCAGCCGGCGTCTGCCGCCGCTCGAATCCTATCGGCCCGATGCTGTCCTCAAGCAGACGCACGACCTGATCGAACGCTTCAGCGCCATGGCCGGGCTGATCGCGGAAGACATGATACGCAGCCCTGCCCTGGGCTTCCTCGACATGGGCCGCAGGATCGAACGGGCGCTTTCCGTGTGCCGCGTCACTCGCCAGCTCTGCCGCAGCGAGGCCCAGAGCGACGCGCTCAGCGTGCTGCTCGACCTGTGCGACAGCCAGATAACCTATCGCTCCCGCTATATAGCCGGCGCGATGCGCGATCCGGTGCTCGATCTGGTGCTGCTCGATCCCGACAATCCGCGCTCGCTGGTCTTCCAGCTCAATGCGTTGAACCGGCAGATCGCCGAGCTGCCGGCGCTGACCGAGGACCAGCTTCCCGAGCTGCCGCTGCGTGAGGCCCGGGCCGTGGTTGCACCGTTCATGAGCCTGACCATCGATGCCTTGGACAATGACTTGCTGCAGGACACCGAAGCCCGGCTTTTGTCCCTTTCCGAAGCGATATCGGCACGGTATTTCCTGCAATACGAGAAATCGGAGGCTCCGGCGAGGGATAACCTGCTGGCATGATTTACGACGTCCGGCACCTGACCAGCGTGCAATATGCCGGGCTGGTTCGCCTCGCGCGGTTCAACCTGCGGTTGAAGCCGGCGCCATGGCCGAGCCAGACGTTGCAGTCCTATTCGCTGACGATCGACCCGCTGCCCTGGACCATCCAGGAGGAAGCCGGACCCTATCTCGTCAACCGCAGCCGGATGACGCTGCGCGACCCGATTTCCCGGCTCAGCATCGAAAGCCGCTTCCGTGTCGAGGTATCGCCGCCTGTGCAGGCGATCGATCCCGCGGCGGGTCCGAGCGTGGGCGACGTCAGGGTGCAGGCGCTCGAACGGCGAGACATTTCGCCGGCCAGCCCGGCATCCTATCTCTATGCGTCACCCATTGCCGGAAGCGAGCCGGAGATCGCGCAGTGGGCGCGCGGCTTCTTCGATGGGGACAGTTCGGTTGCCGCTGCCGGGCAGGCGCTGATGGCCGCGATCCACTCGCAATTCCGCTATGACGACGAGGCGACTGCGACCGATACGCCGCCGCTGGCGGCGTTCAACGAACGCCGGGGCGTCTGCCAGGACTTCACCCATATCATGATCATCGCCGCGCGCGCCCACGCGATTCCCGCGGCATATGTCAGCGGCTACCTGCGCACGCTGCCGCCGCCAGGCCGGCCCCGCCTCGTCGGCGCCGACGCCATGCACGCATGGGTGAACCTGTGGTGCGGCAACGAGCTGGGCTGGATCGGCTTCGATCCCACCAACAACCTTATTGTCGGGTCGGACCACATCTTCACCGCGATGGGGCGCGACTATGGCGATATCGCACCCCTCGACGGCGTCTTCCACGGCGGCGAGGGGCAGAAGATGGACGTCTCGGTGGACGTGGCGCCCGTGGGCTAATCCTCAAGGAGATACAGCGCGGAATAGCCGGGCATGAGCGCCGGCTTCGCGCCATTGACTGCCATGAGCACCGCGCCACCGCCGGCTTTCGCCGGCACGAGATCGTCCGGCCCCAGGTTGAAGCGGCAAGTGATGCGCTCCTCGCCTGAACTGCGTGCGAATTCGAGCATTTGCCCTTCGACGACGCAATCGGTCAGCGCGCCGAGGCGCAGCGCCGGATGGGCTGAGCGCAGGCGCAGCAGCGAGCGGGTCAGGCTGAGCAGCGAAGCCTGATCGCCGGTCTGCTCTTCGACAGCGCGCGCGAGGTTTGCCGGCGAAAGCGGCAGCCAGGGCGTTCCGGTCGTGAAATCTCCCAGCGGCCGGTTGCGCCAGGGCATCGGCGTGCGCGCGCCGTCGCGCGATAGCGTGAGCGGCCAGTTGGCGATGGCTTCGGGGTCCTGGAGCAGCTCGAAGGGAATCTCGTCCTGCTCGAGACCCAGTTCCTCGCCCTGATAGAGGATGATGTTTCCCCTGAGCGCAGCCAGCAGCGCCATCTTCATCCTGGCGAAACGCGCCATGTCTTCCGCGGCGCACCAGCGCGAGACCGCGCGCGGTGCGTCATGGTTTTCGAACGCCCAGCTCGGCCAGCCGTGGCCTTCCTCCCACTGGCAGACGGTTTCGACGACGAAATCCGGCGTCAGTTCCGGGGCATAGAGGAAGTCGAAGCCATAAGAGCTGTCGAGGCGCGCATTGCCGTCGGTGTAGGCCTTGCGTTCGGCCTCGGCATCGTCGCCACCGACTTCGGCGACGGTATGGATCGCGCCGAATTCGTCGCACACGGCGCGCAGCCGCTCGATGAAATGGATCATGTCCGGGTGCGACTGGCTGTAGCGCTTGATCTGGAAATCGAAGGGGCGTGTGCGCAGCTTGCCCTTGTCGGGCGCGGGCGGATTGTCGCGCAGCAGCGGGTCGTGCATCGCATGGTTGAGCGCATCGAGCCGGAACCCGTCGACCCCGCGTTCCAGCCAGAAGCGCGCGACGTCGAGCACTGCGTCCTGCACCGCGCGGTTATGCAGGTTGAGCTGCGGCTGCTCCTTGAGGAAAGTGTGCATGTAATACTGGCGGCGGCGCGCGTCCCAGGTCCACGCCGGGCCGCCGAAAACGGACTGCCAGTTGGTCGGCGGCGTACCGTCCGGCTTGGGGTCGGCCCAGACATACCAGTCCTGCTTCGGATTGGTGCGGGACGAGCGGCTTTCGGCAAACCACGGATGAAGGTCCGAGGTATGCGCGTAGATCTGGTCGAGGATCACCTTGAGGCCAAGCTCATGCGCGCGCGCAACCAGCGCGTCGAAATCCTGCAGCGTCCCGAAAGTTGGGTCGATGCCGCAATAGTCGGAAACGTCGTAGCCGAAATCGCGCATCGGCGAGGTGAAGAAGGGCGAGATCCAGATGGCATCGGCGCCCAGCGAAGCGACATGGTCGAGCCGCCGCGTGATGCCCGGCAGGTCGCCCACGCCGTCGCCATCGGTGTCCTGGAAGCTGCGCGGATAGATCTGGTAGATCGCGGCACCGCGCCACCATGCGGCGGCGGCGGGCTCGGGCTTTGCGGTCATGCGATGCTTCCGGCAATGGGATCGGCTGCCATCCCTAGCACAGGCCGGAATGCCCCGTCGCCACCGCGTTTGCGAAAAACGTTCGGCACTGCACAATCTTTCTTGTGGAAATCGCAGTCTGTGCCATAGCCTTGATACTGGAGAGACTTGGGAGAGTCGCTTTCGCGATAACCTTTGGGGGGAGGCCGACAACCGAAGCCGCATGTAGGACGGTTCGTCCGACTTGCCGGCGAATTGAACTGGAGGTCGCCTTTGTCAGTGAAGCCCGACGGTCAGATTGCCAGGGTTGACGCTCATGTTCTGGATGTCCTGCGTCACCGTGTCGGCAAGGACGAACGCGCCGCCAAGATCCATGACTGGTTCACCGCCACCGTGCTTACGCTGCGCGACAGCATCATCGATCGCTGGATGGATTCGACCCGGAAGACCTACGCGGAGAATGGCAAGCGGGTCTATTATCTGAGCCTCGAGTTCCTCATCGGCCGTCTCCTGCGCGACGCTTTGAGCAACATGGAAATGACGCGCGAGATGGAACAGGCCCTGCGCAATCACGGCCTCGATCTCGCCGAGATCGAGCAGTTGGAGCCCGACGCTGCGCTCGGCAATGGCGGGCTCGGCCGGCTTGCCGCCTGCTTCATGGAAAGCCTCGCCTCGCTCGACATCCCCGCATACGGCTATGGCATCCGCTATGTGAACGGCATGTTCCGCCAGCGCATCGACGACGGCTGGCAAATGGAGCTGCCCGAAACCTGGCTTGCGCATGGCAATCCCTGGGAGTTCGAAAGGCGCGAAAGCTCCTATCGCATCGGCTTCGGGGGGGAAATCGTCTCGGAAGGCGACGGCGTGACCTGGCATCCCGCCGAGGAAGTTGAAGCGACCGCGGTCGACACGCCGGTTGTCGGCTGGCGCGGCAAGCGGGTGAACACGCTGCGGCTGTGGACTGCCAGCGCGCTCGACCCGATCCGGCTCGATGCCTTCAACGCCGGAGACCACGCCGGTGCGCTGGAGGGGCAGGTGCGCGCCGATTCTCTCGTGCGGGTCCTTTATCCCGCCGATTCGAGCCCCGCTGGCCAGGAACTGCGGCTGCGGCAGGAATATTTCTTCACCGCCGCATCGATCCAGGACATCGTGCGCCGCCACGTCCAGTACCAGACCGATGTTCACACCCTGCCCGACAAGGCGGCGATCCAGCTTAACGACACCCACCCCGCCGTTGCCGTCGCCGAACTCATGCGGCTTCTGGTCGATGTCCACGGGCTCGAATTCGACGACGCGCTGGACGTCACCAGGCGCACCATCGCCTACACCAATCACACGCTGCTGCCCGAGGCGCTTGAAAGCTGGCCGCTGCCGCTGTTCGAACGGCTGCTGCCGCGCCACATGCAGATCATCTACGCGATCAACAGCCGCGTGCTGCGCGAGGCGCGCAGGGCGGGGCTGGGCGACCACGCCATCTCCGCCATTTCGCTGATCGACGAGGGCGGTGAGCGGCGCGTGCGTATGGCGAACCTGGCCTTTACCGGCGCGCACAGCGTCAACGGCGTGGCGGCGCTGCATACCGAGCTGATGAAAAGCACTGTCTTTTCCGACCTTCACAGCCTCTATCCGGACCGGATCAACAACAAGACCAACGGCGTCACGCCGCGCCGCTGGCTGCAGCAATGCAATCCCGGCCTGACCGCCGTTATCAGGGACGTGATCGGCGATGCCTTCCTGGACGATGCCGAAGAGCTCTCCGCTCTCAACAAGTTCGCCGATGATCCCGGCCTGGGCGAACGGATCGCGGAGGTGAAGCGCGACAACAAGGTGGCGCTGGCCGCGCATATCAAGGAACTGACCGGAGTCCGGCTCAATCCCGATGCCCTGTTCGACGTCCAGATCAAGCGCATCCACGAATACAAGCGGCAGCTGCTGAATCTGATCGAGACGGTCGCGCTTTACGATCAGATCCGCAGCCATCCCGAACGCGACTGGGTTCCGCGCGTCAAGCTGTTCGGCGGCAAGGCGGCGCCGAGCTATCACAATGCCAAGCTGATCATCAAACTGGCCAATGACATCGCCCGGCGCATCAATGTCGATCCTTCCGTCGGCGGGCTGCTGAAGGTCTTGTTCGTTCCCAACTACAACGTCAGCCTGGCCGAGCGGATCATTCCCGCCGCCGACCTGTCCGAACAGATTTCGACCGCCGGCATGGAAGCCTCCGGCACCGGGAACATGAAATTCGCGCTCAACGGCGCGCTGACGATCGGCACGCTCGACGGGGCCAATGTCGAGATCAAGGACCGCGTCGGCCCCGACAACATCGTGATCTTCGGTCTGACCGCGGAAGAGGTCTCCGAACGGCGCATGGAAGGTTATAATCCGCGCGAGATCATCGAGGGATCGCGCGAATTGCTGCAGGCCGTGGATGCCATCGCCACCGGTGTCTTCTCGCCGGACGATCCGCACCGCTACAAGGATCTGATGGGCGGGCTGTACGATAGCGACTGGTTCATGCTGGCTGCCGATTTCGACAGCTACGCAGCCGCCCAGCGCGAAGTCGACCGGCGCTGGGAAGACCAGCCCGGCTGGCGCGCATCCGCCATCCGCAACATCGCCAATGTCGGCTGGTTCTCGTCCGACCGCACCATTGCGGAATACGCCCGAGAAATCTGGGGAGTGATGTGAAGCCACCCAAGGCCGCGATCGAGGCTCTGCTGGAAGGTGCGCACACCGATCCGTTTTCCCTTCTGGGAAGCCATGCCGGTCCGGAAGGGACCTTCGCCCGGGCCGTTCTGCCGGGTGCGGAAAAGGTTGAAGCCTACAGTCTGCGCGGTGGCCGCCTCGGTAGCATGAAGCAAGTCGATCCGCGCGGCCTGTTCGAAGGCAAGCTGCGCGGCCAGCCCAAGCCGGTGAAGTATCGATGCTCCGCGCAGGACAGCGAATGGTGGGTAACCGATCCCTACAGTTTCGGGCCGGTGCTTGGCCCCGTCGACGATCTGCTGATCGCGCAAGGCACGCATTTCCGGCTGTTCGACAAGCTCGGCGCGCATTGCATCGCCCATGAGGGCGCCGGCGGCGTCCATTTCGCCGTCTGGGCGCCGAATGCCCGGCTGGTGAGCCTCGTCGGCGATTTCAATGACTGGGACGGCCGCCGCCACCCGATGCGCAACCGCAAGGACATCGGCGTCTGGGAGATATTCATTCCCGATCTCGGTCCGGGCCGCGCCTACAAGTACCGCATCGTCGGGCCGGACGGGATAGTGCAGCCGCTCAAGGCCGATCCCTTCGCCTTCGCATCGGAAGTGCGGCCGAAAACGGCGTCGCTCACCGCCGATCCGGTCAAGCCGGACTGGGGCGACGAGGCGCATTGCGCCTATTGGGCCTCGGTCGATCCGCGGCGCGTGCCGATATCGATATACGAAGTCCATGCCGGCTCGTGGCAGCGCAACGATCACGGCTGGTTCCTCAGCTGGGACGAGCTGGCCGAGCAGCTGATCCCCTATGTGCTGGACATGGGCTTCACCCATATCGAGTTTCTCCCGGTCTCCGAGCATCCCTACGATCCCAGCTGGGGTTACCAGACGACAGGGCTCTATGCGCCGAGCTCGCGTTTCGGGCCTCCGGAGGGCTTCGCCCGCTTCGTCGACGGGGCTCACCGGGCCGGCATCGGCGTGTTGGTCGACTGGGTTCCGGCCCATTTCCCGACCGACGAGCACGGCCTGGCCCATTTCGATGGCACCGCGCTCTACGAGCACGAGGATCCCCGGCTCGGCTTTCATCCGGACTGGAACACGGCAATCTACAATTTCGGGCGGCGCGAGGTTTCGGCGTTCCTGGTCAACAACGCGCTGTTCTGGGCCGAGCGCTA
>JAGREL010000425.1 GCA_020446575.1 Novosphingobium sp.
CGTTGAAGAACTTGACGGTGCCGGTCGCCTTCTCGCCCGTCAGCTGACGCTGAGGAGGCTCGCGCTTCTGCACCGCAATGACTTCGCCGACGATCTGCAGATCGCTTGCCGAGACCTTGCCGCCGCGGTCGACCAGAGTGAATTCGAGCTGTTGTCCTTCCGCCAGGCCTTCGAGGCCCGCGCGTTCGACCGCGCTGATATGGACGAACACGTCATCGCCGCCTTCATCCTGCTGGATGAATCCGAAGCCTTTGTTGGAATTGAAGAACTTGACGGTTCCCTTGCCCTCGCCGACGACTTGCGCCGGCATGCCGCCGCGCGCTCCTCCGCCACCGCCGCCGAAACCGCCGCGTGGCCCGCCGCCAAAGCGGTCGCCTCCACCTCCGAAGCGGTCACCGCCGCCACCGAACCGGTCACCGCCGCCGAAGCGGTCCTGATCACCCGAGAATGGATCGAAACCGTCCTCTCCGAAACCGTCCCGCTTGTCGCGTCCCCTTCCGCGACGCCCTCTGTCAAAACCCATTTTCCTGAACGTACCTTCGCTTCGCCCCGTACTCTCTCGCCAAGCCGCGCGGACGAGGCGCGCAAGACGTCACAATAAACGGCCCGCTGCACGCACGGCCCTTTCCTGCATGATCAAATATATACGAATTTCCTGTCGATAGCGAACAGAATCGCGAGTGTGCCGCAGCAGGCCGCATGGTTGTTGCATTTCTGCCGCGAGAATGCCCGCTTGCCAAGCGTCGGGCCGCTTGGCAGACCAATGGTCGGGATCGGCGCGGCTTGTGGCCAGGCTTTTCGCAGGATGGAGCTAAGTGAATGTTTCGTAAGCTTTCTGACTCGGTCTACGCGAGTCCCCAGATCGGTCTTGCCGAAGTCGACGAGGCTGCCGCGCAGGGCATCACCCTGATCGTCAACAATCGACCCGAAGGAGAAGCCGACGACCAGACCCCGGGCCCGGAAATCGAGGCCGCGGCAAAGGCAAAAGGGCTCGGCTATGTCACGATTCCGGTCACTCACGCCGGTTTCAGCGAATCGCAGGTGACGGCGATGGCCGAGGCGCTCGCCGGGGCCAAAGGGCCGGTCCTGGCCTATTGCCGCTCGGGCACGCGCTCGACGCTGCTGTGGTCGCTGGCCGAAGCGAGCCGGGGCGCTGATCCGGACCGGCTGGCAGAGCAGGCCGCGAATGCAGGCTATGACATCAGCCCCGTCCGGGCACTGGTCGACATGCTGGCCGCCGGCAGATCATAGGCGAGCGCTTGTACCCGCCCCGCGCTCCGGCATTCAGCAATCGAGCGTGGTGTCACGCTCCCACGGCGTCAGGAACCGGGAATAATCGTTCCATTCGGCATGCTTGAGCTTCACATAGGCGGGAAGCACGCTTCCCATCGCAGACATCAGCACCTCGGACGCCTCAAGCGAGCGCAGCGCATCCAGCAGATTCAGAGGGAGTTTCTTCGCATCGGTAACGGTATGCCCATGTGTATACATGTTGATGTGCAGCTGCGGGCCCGGATCGCGGGAATTCGCCATTCCGTCCATACCCGCAGCGAGCACCGCGGCCGGCAGCAGATATGGGTTGGCAGCGCCATCGGCCAGGCGAAGTTCGAATCGGTCCCCCTCGGGCACGCGAATCATGTGCGTGCGATTGTTGCCGGTCCACGTGACCGAACTGGGTGACCATGTCGCGCCCGAAAGGGTGTCGGGAGCATTGATCCGCTTGTAGCTGT
>JAGREL010000070.1 GCA_020446575.1 Novosphingobium sp.
CCGCCGATGCCGGTATAGGGCTGCCCGCTCTGCCCGGCGTAGCCGATCCGCATCACGCTTCCATCGGGCGCGCGCAACCGGCCGGAGCCCTGAACCTGAAGGAAGAAAAACTCGACCGGATCGGCAGCCCAGGCGATTTCCAGGCCCTTGCCCATCAGCGCCCCGTCTTCGATGTCGGCGCGCTCCCAATAGGGGACGAACTGCCCGTTCGCGTCATAGCGGCCCAGCGGCTGCCGGCCCGACGCCAGTGGTGGCGCGTCGCCGGGCCGGGCCCTGACGAGATCCGGCGGCAGGCCGTAGACCGGCACATCGAAGCCCGGCTGGCGATGGCGCACGCCGGCGATCTCCGGTTCGTAATATCCGGTAACGAATGCCTTGCCGTCCCCGATCCGTGCCGTTTCGAAATAGCGCGCGAAGAAATCCTGCGATCCGGCAGAGGACCAGGCGCGCGCTGCATCGCAAGCCGGTTTCCAGTCTCCGTTGCGCGTAAGGCCGCTCGCATCGTCGCGGGCCAGCAGCTTCGGGCAGCTCTCGCGGAAGGAGGCAAGCGCGGCGCCTGCATCGGCGCCAGACAGCCCAAGTCGCGTTACCGGCGGGCCATACTGCAGGCCGGCGCCCAACGCGGTGCCGGCCCCAATCGGAGGAATCCTGGTTTCGGGAATGATCCTGCCGCAAGCGGAAAGGAACAGGAGGAACGCCAGCGCCGCCAGCCCGCAGGCGCGTGCGGCCGGCAAGGGATCAACCCTCGTCGGTTTCTTCGAGCAGCCAGTCGGGATCGGCCGAACGCACGTGTCGGCTGAAGGTCCAGACGTCGATCGCCTCGATCGCATCGTTGAGCGAGCCAGCAATAACATTACCGTCGGCGTCGCGTGTGACCGCTGCGATATCGGAGCGGAAGCGCACGGTGATTCGCGAGACCCCTGCATCGAGGCTGGCGTCGACGATCGCCGCATCCTCGATCCGCACCAGGCGGTTGTCGAGCGATTCGCCGGCTTCGTTGCGCGCGTCGATGGCGTTGCAGAAGCTCTCGTAGACCTCGCTGTCGCAAAGCAGGCGCAATTCTTCCTTGTCGCCATTCCAGAAGGCTTCGAGAATCATGCGATAGGCTTCGCGCGAGCCGTCGAGGAAAGCGAACGCGTCAAAAAGGCGGTCGGCCGCCGCGATCTCGCGAAGGCCGCGCTCGACAATCGGAGTCGCGGCAGGATAATCGCGCGGGCGCAAGGCCGGATTGAATGGCTGCGGCTCGGCCGTATCGCGCGAAGCCGGCGCGCGGGCGGCGCCCGGGGCACCGGCCTGGTTGTCGAATCGGCCCTGGATCGGCTCTTCCTCATGCTCGGCGCGACGGCCGAGCACCGAATAGAGGCGCAGGCCCAGAAAGGCTGCGATCATGGCCAGGATAACGATTTCGACAGTCACTTCCGCAATTCCATTCATTCTGTCGGTGTGGGCTAATCACATATACTAAACCGATGTAGGTAAGGTTTACAAATGAACAACGCGAGAATGGGCCAAACGAGCAAATTTTTCGTCCGTTTGAGGACACGATAGCGACGCAAATCCGCTCCGGCCCTTCCCCTTTGCCGCGACAGGGGCTAGACGCGCCGCCAACCGACACGACAGCGCGAGAGAGCAGAAAATCATGGCCGATGAAGGCAACATCATTTCGGACCTCAATCTTGGCCCCGAGACCAATGGCGAAGACAATTCCCCCGCTGCGGGCATTATTTCCCAATATGTGAAGGATTTGTCCGTCGAGAACCCGAATTCGCCGGACAGCTTCCAGTGGCAGGATGCGCCGCAGCTTGATGTCCAGTTCAACATCGGTGCGCGGTCCGTGGGCGAGGACGTCCACGAGGTCGAGATCAAGATCGTGACGACCGCCAAGGCCCAGGCGGGCACTGCCTATGTCGTGGACCTCGCCTATTGCGCGCTGGTCGCCATGCGCAACCTCGAGGATTCGCAAGCGCACGCCTTCCTTTACGCCGAAGCGCCGCGAATCCTGTTTCCCTTTGCCCGCCGCATCATCGCCGATGCCGTGCGCGACGCCGGATTCGCACCGCTCATGCTCGATCCGATCGACTTCAACGGCCTTTACGTGCAGCAGCTCGCCGCCCAGCAGGAGCAACGCGAAAGTGGCGGGGACGCACCGACCGGCAACGCCTGAGGCCGGGACGGCGGCGATCGGGCCATGAGCCTCGTCGGGCCATGAGTCTCATCAAGAATGTCGGAACGATCGGCGGGCTCACGGCCGTCAGCCGCGTCTTCGGCTTCGCCCGCGACATGCTGCTGGCCCGCGTACTCGGCGCCGGCGGCGTCGCCGATGCCTGGCAGCTGGCCTTCCAGCTACCCAACATCTTTCGCCGCCTGTTCGCGGAAGGCGCCTTCAGCCAGGCATTCGTTCCGCTGTTCAACCGGCGCTACAAGGAAGATGGCGGCGATCTCACCGACGCCAGACACTTCTCTGAGGAAGTGCTGGCTGTCCTGATCCCGATCCTGATCGTCTTTTCGGCAGTAGCGCTGATCGCGATGCCCTGGATCATCGGCCTGTTCGCCAGCGACGCGCTGTCCGCCGATGCGAGTCGCTTCGACTTGGCCGTGCTGATGGCCCGGATCGCATTCCCCTATCTCGCGCTGATGAGCATCGCCACGCTGCTGGCTGCCGTGCTCAACTCGCTGTCGCGCTTTGCCGCGGCGGCGGCCGCGCCGATCATGCTCAACATCTGCCTGATCACGGCACTGATCGCGGGCGCTACGCTCGACGGCTCGGAAGAAGCGCGCCGGACGACCGGGATGATGCTGGCCGTGGCAGTGAGCGCATCGGGCCTGCTCCAGCTTGTCTGGCTGGGCTTCTGGGCCAAACGCGCCGGTTTCCGCATGTCGCTCAGGCGGCCCAGGATCACCCCGGGCGTGAAAGAGCTGGGAATACTCGTGCTCCCGGCCGTCTTCGGCGCCGGTGTCTACCAGATCAGCCGTTTCATCGATCTGTTCTTCCTTTCGACCTTGCCCGACAAGTCGATCACGTTCCTCGCCATGGCCGACCGGCTCAATCAGCTGCCGCTCGGGATAATCGGCATCGCTCTGGGAACGGCAATCCTGCCTTCGCTCTCGCGTTTCATCGCGCAGGGCGATGCCGGCGGCGCGTTCCGCCTGCAGAGCAACGCCGTGGAGCTTGCCCTGCTGCTGACCCTGCCCGCGGCTGTCGCCCTGTTCGTAACCGGCAGCGCCTTCACCCGCGCCTTCTATACCGGAGGCGCCTATACACTGGCCGACAGCCTGAACACGGGCGCGGTCGTCTCGGCCCTGGTCATCGGCCTACCCGCCTATGTACTGGTCAAGGTGCTGGTGCCGAACTTCTTCGCGCGCAAGGATACAAGGACGCCGGTCTACACAGCGGCGGCGGGGCTGGCGCTGAACATCGTCGCAAACCTGCTGCTCGTTCCGCGTTTCGGTGTCGTCGGGCTGGCGCTGGGCGGCGCTATCGGCGCCTGGAGCAATTGCGGTCTGCTTTACGCGATCCTGATGACGAAGGGCTATTACCATCTGACCGGGCTGGTGGCCGGCCGCATCGCACGAATCATGCTTGCGGCGGCTTTGATGGGCGCGGTTTTGTGGTATGCGATGCCTTATGGAACGGATTGGTATGCGGGATCTGTGCTTGAACGCATCGGCGCCGTCGCCGCGCTTGTGGCGCTGGGCATGGCGGTGTTCTTCGCCGCCGCCGTGGCGCTGAAGGTCGTCGACAGGAAGACAATCGACCAGTTGCGCCGCCGCCCGGCCTGACTATTCAGCTTCCAGCCCTTCGCGCCGTTTCATTTTTTCCGAACAAGGTTTTCAGCACAATGCGTATCGTTTCCGGCATCCAGCCGACCGGCAATCTCCA
>JAGREL010000071.1 GCA_020446575.1 Novosphingobium sp.
TCGAGACCCAGGAAGCGGTGAACGAGGCCTTCGAGGCCGGCGAGCTCGACCGCGACGTGGTCGTCGTGGTGCGCTTCCAGGGGCGGCGCGCCAAGGGCATGCGCGAGGGGCAGGGGCTCACTCCGCCGCTGGGCGTGCTGCAGGATCGCGGCTTCAAGGTCGCGCTGGTCACCGACGGGCGCATGTCGGGAGCGTCGGGCAAGGTGCCGGCGGCGATCCATGTCACGCCCGAGGCGCTGGGCGCCGGCAATGGAGAAAGGGGCCCGCTGGCGCTGCTGCGCGATGGCGACGTCATCCGCCTTTGTGCGAAGGACGGGGCGCTGGAGACCACCGCAGACCTTGCCGCGCGCGATCCCGTTCCCGCACCCACAGACAAGATGGGCATGGGCCGCGAGCTGTTCGCCATGTTCCGCCACCACGCCTGCGGCGCCGAGCAGGGCGGTTCGGCCATGCTGGCGGAGGCAGGGCTGTGATGAGATTTCGTTCTTCTTCCCCTCCTCTTCAGAGGAGGGGAAGCGAGAGTTGGGTTTGCGAAGCAAGCACTAGTCGCAGCGGGGTGGTGTGCCGCCTCGTGCGCGATTCCGGAGCCCTTCGCCACCACCCCCAACCCCCTCCTCTGAAGAGGAGGGGGCTAGTCTGATGGATCTGGTCGCGGTCGATATCGGCGGCACCCATGCCCGCTTTGCCGTGGCATCGGTGACGGGCGGCGGCACGATTGCGCTGGGTGAGCCGATCACGCTGAAGACCAGCGATCACGTCAGCCTGCAGACCGCCTGGGAAGATTTCGCGCCGCGTGCGGGGCGGACGGTCCCCAAGGCGGCGGCCATCGCCCTTGCCGGGCCGGTCAGCGGAGAGACGGTTCGGCTCACCAACAACAGCTGGACGATCCATCCCGGCCGCCTTGCCGAGCAGCTCGGCCTCGACCGGGTTCTCGTGCTCAACGATTTCGCCGCCGTCGCCCATGCCGCGGCGAATGTGCCGGACGACCAGTTCCAGCATCTGGCCGGGCCCGATACGCCATTGCCCGCAACGGGGACCATCAGCGTGATCGGCCCCGGAACCGGGCTTGGCGTTGCCCATTTCCACCGCTTTGCCGGCGGCTATCATGTCCAGGCGACCGAGGGCGGCCATGTCGATTTCGCGGCCGTCGACGCGATCGACGACGCCATTCTTCAGCGGCTGCGCAAGCGCCATCGGCGGGTCTCGGTCGAACGCGTTGTGTCCGGCCCCGGCATCGTCGATATCCATGCCACGCTGGCTGTGCTGGAAAAGCGCGACGTGGCTGAGCTCGACGACAAGACGATCTGGGAACGCGGCATGAGCGGCGAGGATTCGCTGTGCGCCGCCGCGGTCGAGCGCTTCTGCCTGTCGCTGGGCAGCGTTGCCGGTGACTATGCGCTGGCCCACGGTGCCGGCGGCGTCGTCGTCGCTGGAGGCCTCGGCTACCGCATCCGAGAAGTTCTGCGCAGTTCCGGCTTTGCCGAACGCTTCCGCTTCAAGGGGCGCTACGAGCAGATGATGGCCGGTTTGCCGGTAAAGCTGATCACCCATCCGCAGCCGGGCCTGTTCGGTGCCGCTGCTGCTTTTGCCAAGGAGCACGCTTCATGAGCGATATCGAGACGATCATGCGGCTGGGGCCGGTCATTCCGGCGCTGGTGATCGAGGATGTGTCCCATGCGCTGCCGATTGCGAAGGCGCTGGTGGCGGGCGGCATCACGGCGCTCGAAGTGACGCTGCGCACGCCCTGCGCGATCGAGGCGATGCAGGAGATGAAGCAGGTGGAAGGTGCCGTCGTCGGCGCGGGCACTGTCCTCAATCCTCGCGATCTCGACGCTTCGCTTGCGGCGGGCGCGGAGTTCATCGTGTCGCCGGGGCTGACCGAGCCGCTCGGCAAGGCTGCCGTCGCTTGCGGCATTCCGTTCCTTCCCGGCACTGCCAATGCCGGTGACATCATGCGCGGCCTCGATCTGGGGCTGAACCGCTTCAAGTTCTTCCCGGCGCAGGCATCGGGCGGGATTTCGGCGCTCAAGGCGATTGCAGCGGCTTTCGGCGGCGTCCGCTTCTGCCCCACCGGCGGGATCAATCAGGAAAGCGCGCCGGAATGGCTCGCACTCGACCAGGTGATCTGCGTCGGCGGCAGCTGGCTGGTGCCGAAAGGCCCACCCGATCCAGCCGCCATCGAGGAAACCGCCCGCGCGGCGGCGGCGCTGGCGCAATGACCGCGGTTGCCGATCTGGTCGCGCGGCTGCAGGAGCTGCATTCGCGTACTGCCGAAACCCCGCTGTTCAACCCCGTCTTCCAGCTCGGGCTGGAATTGTCGCGCCAGCTCGAAAACGGCGAACTCTCGCTCGACGATGTCGAGGGGCTGGTGGCCGAAATGGAATGCGAGGGACTGCGCGCCCGCGCCGTCCGGCTGCGTCGGATGCTGGACCCGGTCGAACCGGAGGAGAACGAGGCGCGTCTGCGCGATGTGGCGGGCGAGGAGGATTTCGCCGCCTTCGCCGCGCATTGGCAGAAGCCCCAGGCGCATATCGTCTTCACTGCCCATCCGACGTTCCTGCTGTCGAAGGCCCAGTACGAGTCGGTCGCCACTGCGGCATCGAACGGCGATCTCAGCCCGGAGAGCGTCTGCGCCGCGCCGACCGGGCGCGACACGATCACGCTCGACTACGAGCATGAGGCGGTGATGGCGGCAATGGGACGGGGGCAGCAGGCGCGCGACCGGATCAACACGCTCCTGTTCGATATCGCCCGCGACCGCTGGCCGAAGCGCTGGAAGAATTTCCGCCCGCTGCCGATACGGCTGGCGACCTGGGTCGGCTACGACATGGACGGGCGCACCGACATCGGCTGGTCGACCTCGATCCGCTACCGCATGGTCGAAAAGGCGCGGCGGCTCGCCGGCTATGCCGCGAGCCTCAAGGACATCGAGCCGGAGATCGCCGAACGGCTGGAACGCGCGGCGAAGCATACCGAAGAGATGGTGGAGCGTTTCGCCGCCGACCTGTCGGATCCTGCCGCACTGTCGGAGGCCGCCAATGCCCTGACGGCCGATCATCCCGACAAGATCGTCAGCCTGACCCCGGTGATCGCCGAACTCGAGGGCGAGGCGAAGCATGGCGGACCCGAGGCGGCACGCGACCTGCTGGTTATCGCCGCCGCCATGCGCGCCGACGGGCTCGGCATGGGCTGGATTCATTTCCGGGTGAACAGCTCGCAGCTCCAGAACGCGATCCGCCGCCGCATCGATCCGGAGGGCAAGCTCAGCCTCGCCAGCCAGGCGGCGCTGATGCGCATGCGCGAACTGGTGGCCGAGGCGAAGCCGCTCAGGTCCAATTTCGCCGGGCTTGCCATCGAGAACAGCACCGCGGTGCGCCAGTTCCTCGCCATGGCCCAGATCCTCGGCCACATCGACGCCGATGCGCCGATCCGCATGCTGGTCGCCGAATGCGAGCAGCCGACCACCGTGCTCGCCGCACTCTATTTCGCCAAGCTGTTCGGCATCGAGGACAAGGTCGATGTTTCGCCGCTGTTCGAGACCGAAAGCGCGCTCGAACATGGCGGGCGCTTCCTCGATGCGCTGCTGCAGGAAGAGGCCTATCGCGACTATGCCCGCAAGCGCGGGCGTGTTTCGATCCAGACCGGCTATTCCGACGCAGGCCGCTTCGTCGGCCAGATTCCGGCGGCGCTGGCGATCGAGCGGTTGCAGGGCCGGCTGGCCGAGGCGATGGTGTCGAACGGGCTGACCGATGTCGCGGCGCTGATCTTCAACACCCATGGCGAAAGCATGGGGCGTGGCAGCCACCCGGGTTCCTTTTCCGACCGGCTGGAATGGCCGATGTCCCCCTGGGCGCGGCGCCGCTTCGTTCGCGCGGGGATCAGGCTGGAGCCGGAAGTGAGCTTCCAGGGCGGTGACGGCTATGTCTATTTCGGCTCGCCCGAACTGGCCTTCGCCACCTTGTCGCGCTTCGCCGAAATGCCGCCCGGCGAAACCGATGCCGATGCGCCGACCGACCTGTTCTATCGCCGCACCGACCTCAGCCTCGATTTCTACCGGGCGATACGCGGCGTGCAGCAGGAGCATCTCGCGAGCGCGACCTATTCGCGCGCCGTAACCGCTTTCGGGCTCGGGATGCTCAACGATACCGGATCGCGCAAGTCGCGTCGCCAGTCCGACCTTGCGGCCGACCGGACGATGAGCCTGCGCCAGATCAGGGCGATCCCGCACAATGCCATCCTCCAGCAGTTGGGCTATCCCGTGAACGTCATCGCCGGGATCGGCACCGCGGCGGAAAGCAATCGTGAGGAGCTGGCCGGCCTCATGCGCGACAGTTCGCGCGGTCGGCAGCTGATCCGGCTGGTGCGCGCGTCCAACGCGTTGGCCAGCATCAAGACGGTCGCCGCCTATGGCGAGCTGTTCAATTCGGCCTATTGGGCCAGCCGGCCCTATCGCGGCAACGAACAGCATATTTCCGAAGCCTGCCTGACGCTGGCCGAATATCTCACCAAGGACGACCGCACCGGTGTCTTCCGCCGGCTCGCTTCGCGCCTCAGGGTCGATTCCCTGAAGCTCCACCGCCTGCTGGCCTTGATCCCGGACGAGACGCCGCTGCCCGACCGCGAGCATACGCGCCGCAGCCTCGGCGTGCTGCAGGCGCTGCGCCTGGCGCTGTTCAAGCATGTCTTCCTGCGCGCGGTGATGGTGCCGCCGTTCAGCCGCGCGAACGACATCAGCCGCGACGACGTGATCGAAATGGTTTTCACTCTGCGGATCGACGACGCGCTGACGCAATTGCGCCGCGCCTTTCCGACCAGCTTCCCTTCGATCGGCGATTTTTCTGTGAACGAGCCCGCCGATTATCCTGACGACCAGGCGACCGGCTATGCGGCGATCCATCGCGATTTCATCGACCCGATCGATCGCGCCCATTCACTCGCGCTCAGGATCACCACGGCGATCGCCAACGAATTCGGGGCGCACGGATAGCGTTAACTTCTTGGCGCTCGCGAGTCCCGCGCTGGAACGCGGACAAGTGGGGACTGGCGAAATCGGCGCCTTTGAGCGATTATGCCGCTGCGATTCAAGGTTAAGAGGCATGGCATGCGCAGTCTGGTAAACGGCAGGAAATTGCTGGCAGGAGCTTTCCTTGGTCTCGTCGGACTGGCGGGAGCAATGGCAATCTCGGAACCGCCGCGGCGTCCGCAGCTTTCGGACAGCTCGCCTGCCGCATCGCAGGAGCAGGCGGAACTCGCGAAAACCGATGCGGCCTCGGCTCCCGTCGCGCAGCCGAGCCCGGAAGCCAGCCCTGTGGAGGTGTCCGACGATCCGTTCGTCATCAAGCGTATCCTGCCGATCAATGGCCCGATCCGCTACGGTGAATGGCACTGGGACGATGCCGGCGTGCCGGACGGCCCGATTGTCGTCACCGTCGATCTGGATGCGCGGGTGCTTTCCATCTTCCGGGGCGGCTATGAGATCGGCGCTACCGCCGTGCTTCTGGGGACCCAGGATCACCCGACTCCGACAGGGGTGTTCCCGATCATGCAGAAGAGGCGGCACCACACTTCCAATCTCTACGATGCCGAGATGCCTTATATGCAGCGCCTGACCAACGACGGCATCACGCTCCACGCCACAGAGGTCGAATGGGGCTATGCCAGCCACGGCTGCATCGGCATGCCCGAGCAGTTCGCGGCGAAAGTCTTCGCCACCACCAAGATCGGCGACAAGGTCTACATCACCCGTGGCAAGACGGTCGGGATGGGAGACTCGCTGGTCGATTCCTGATCGTCATCAGCCCTTGGCGCGCCGTTTCGGCGCTTTCATGAAACTCCAGCCGTCGGGCGTGGGCCGGGCGACGAGATCGCCGATCGAGCCGGGCTGACGGGCCAGCAGCGCATCGAACAGGCGGGCGACGGCGCTGCCGCGCGGTTCGCTGCCTTCGAGTTCCTTGGCGATCCTGGCGATCACTCTGAGCGCGACGGCGCGTGGTGCCTTCGGGCGGTAGAGTATGCCCAGCCCCTCCTTGCGCACGCATTCGCTCCATTCGCGCCGAGCCGCCCAGTCGAGCGCGGCATCCGCATCGGCAAGATGCGAGGCACTCTCGGCAATGGCGTCGATGTCGAGCCAGTCCGTGTTCGCAAGCGCCTTGCGCAGCCGCGCCCGGTCGAAGCGGTCGTCCTCGTTGCTCGGATCCTGCGCCGCGTCGATGCCGGCAGCTTCGACGATCCGCGTCAGCTCCACCCTGCGCCAGTCCAGCAAGGGACGAAGCAGGGGAATCTCGGTCCCGGGGACGAAGCCGCGCGCCCGCGTGCCGGCAAGTCCGGCAACGCCGCTGGCCCGGTTGAGCCTGAGCAGCAGCGTTTCCGCCTGGTCGTCGGCGTGATGGGCGGTAAGGAGCGCGCCGAGCCCGCGCCGCTCGATCCATCCGGTCAGCGCGGCATAGCGTGCGCGGCGGGCCTCGGCCTGGACATTGCCCGGCGCGACGTCGACCTTGAGCACTTCGTGGTGAACGCCGAGCCTTTCGCACAGCCGCGCGACGTCGGCGGCCTCGCGGGCGGCTTCCGGCCGCAATCCGTGGTCCACCGTGGCTGCTTCGACTTCGCCGGGAAAGGCAGATGCCGCCAGCAGCAGCAGCGCGGTGCTGTCTGGCCCGCCGGAGACGGCCAGCCCTGCCTTGCCGTATTCGCCTTGGCCGCATCCGGGCCAGAGGGCGCGCAATGCGGCAGCGAAGCGCCCGGTCAGCTCCGGATCGGGAGCGGGCGGTCCGTCAGCCGCAGTCGAGCCCATTGCGCGTGGAATCGTAAAGGCTTTGGAGCCGGCCCGCCGCTTCGGCCGCATAGGTCTCGCTGAATTCGGACAGGGCGATGCAGGCGCGCTTGGTGTCCTTCACTTCCTTCATCGCGACGGCGAGGTAGAGCAGGCTGTCGGCTGCGCGGGCGCCGGTCTTGTCGGCCTGGTAGTTCTGCAGGAACCACTTGGCGGCCTCGCGGGGATTGCCGCCATCGAGATAGGCGCGGCCGAGCAGGTTGCGGCCCCAGCTCGTGCGCCAGTGCTTGGGATATTTTTCGACGAACAGCTTCAGCTGCTGCTGCGCCTCGGGAAGGTATTTCGCGTCCCACAGCCGGAAGCCGTAGGTATATTCGTCGTCGCCAGCATCTTCGGTCTGCGGTTTGACGATCGCCTGCACGCCTTCCAGCCGCTCGGTAGACGGGCCGGTCGCCGCCGGATTGGCGGCCGATGCCCCGCCGCTCATCGCATTGAGATTGGCCTGCGGTGCCGGCGTCGGAGCGGGCGCCGGAGCAGGCGTGGGCGTCGGGCTGGGCGTTGGCGTGGGCGTCGCGGCGGGCGTGTCGCCGGGCGCCGGGGTCGGCGTGGCGTCAGGGGTTGCCACGGCTGGCTCGGTAACCCCCGCGCGGGCCTCTAGCTGGGAAATCCGGTTGCCATTGAGCTCGACCTGCCCGGTCAGCCGGGCGAGCTGGGCCTCGAGCGCATCCAGCCGTTGCAGGATGTCTGTCACCGCAGAGGTCGCCGGCTGACCGACGGTGCTGCTGCTGGTACCCGCTTGCTCGCCCTGCTTGATTTCCGGCTCGAAGAACTTTCCTTCGGGCCCCGCGAATACCTTGCGCTGCAGCGCGCGGATTTCCGCTTCCATCTTGCGCAAGCGGATTTCGGCTATCGTGTCCTGCGCTGCGGCCGGGATCGTCGGACCGGCCATGACCAGCACCATTGCAGCCGTCGCGGCGGCTCTCCATGGTCGAATGGGCCGGATCAGTTTCGTCATCGCCTGGTAAGCTCCCTGGAGTTCGGTCTTCACCGTCGTTTCCCTGCCCCCGATAGCCGGCCGCAGAAAAAGACGGCAGCGATGATTGCCGGACTAGACGCGCGCTGTCGAGGGTGACCTATTCCGAAACGGTGGAAGGTTCTTCGGCAGCTGGTGCGGCTGTCGGCTCCGGTGTCGGCGCGGCGGAAGCGGCCGGCGATGGACTAGCTGTCTGAGTGGGCCGGGGCGACGGAGTGGCGGCAGAAGGCCGGGGTGTTGGCCGGGGCGACGGGGCGGCAACGGTTGGTCGCGAAGTGGGCCGGGGTGAAGGAGCGGCGGCAGTGGGTTGCGGAGTTGTGGGCCGTGGAGTTGTGGGCCGTGGCGATGGCGGTGCGACGGCTGCAGGAGGGGGTGCCGGTCGTTCGGCGGCCTGATCCTCGCGCCCGGCCGGTGCCGCCTGGCCTCGTGCCAGCAGCGCCTTCGCCGAGACCGGGACATCGCTTACAATGATCGGCTGGTCTGCCAGCGGCGCCACCTTCTTCCCGCCGATGGTGATCTCGAACGCATCGGGGCGGCCGGTCCGCACCTGCGGTCCATCGGCGTCTGCGGGGATGGTGTAGCGTTCGCCCTGGGCCATCTGCTTCTGCATCAGCTGCTCGCCCGAAGCATCGTAGAACTTGATCCAGACATTCGGCTCCAGCGCGGTGAACACCACGTCGCCTGCCGGAATGGCCGGCTCAGTGGGCGTCGCCTGATCGGCGGGAGCGATAGCGGCCTGCGGCGGCTTTTCCTGCGTCAGGTCGGGCAGGGAGGCTGCGGGAGCCAGGAAGGTATGCCAGACGAAATAGAGCACCACGATCGCGGCCACCGCGCCGAGCGCCGCGAGCCATGCAATCCGGGAGCCGGGCACGCGTGCCGGATCGCCGGGCTCGAAGGCGGTCGGCTGCACCCGTTCCGTGGGCTCCTCGCTTGCCGCCAGAAGATCGCGCACCGCCTGCGCGATCTCGGCTTCGTCGAGCCCAACCGCCCGCGCATAGGCGCGCGAGAAGCCGACCGCGTAGGTCTTGCCCGGAAGATCGAGGTACCTGTCTTCCTCGATCGAGATCAGATGGCGTTCGGCTATCTTGGTGCGGGTGGCGATTTCACTGCGGCTGAGGCCGGCGACGCTGCGCGCGTTGCGCAGACGAGTGCCGGGTGTTTCGATGAGCAATTCCGCATGCTGTTCATCCTCTTCGGGCATTCAGCCCCCCGCTCCGCCTTAGAATTCACCTGGATGACCCGACCGGCCGTAAACAAGGCCGCCGCCGGGGTAATGTCAATCGCTGTACTCATAGTAACATAGCACATTTGCTGCAAAATGTTGCACTACGTCGACAAATGCCCGTTTGCCCCTGTTGGCGAGGGCTCATTCGAAGGTGATCTCGCGTTCGCTGGCCCATTCCAGCAGCGCCTTGCGCAGGTTCGGCGGCGGCGAGGCCAGCCAGCCCGACATGGCCTGTTCGATCTCGTTGACGTCGACCCTGCGCACCAGTTCCTTGATCGGACCCACCGACGCCGGTGTGATCGACAGGCGGCGCAGGCCGAGGCCGATCAGCGCCAGCGCCTCAAGCTGACGTCCGCCCATCTCCCCGCAGACCGTCACATCGATGTCGTAGTTGGCGATTGTATCGAGCACTCGCTTGAGGAAGCGCATGATCGACGGGCTCAGCCAATCGTACCGCTCGGCAAGCTTGGGATTGGAACGGTCGGCCGCGAAAAGGAACTGGGTCAGGTCGTTCGTTCCGATCGACAGGAACGAAAGCCTGGGTGCGAGCACGTCCAGCTGTTCGGCCAGCGAAGGCACTTCCAGCATCACGCCGTAACGGATGGCTTCGGGCAGGAGCTTTTTCTGCTTCTTGAGGAAGGCGAGCTGGGAATCGAAGACTTCCTTCGCCGCATCGAACTCCCAGGGCTCGCTCACCATCGGGAACATGACGTTGAGCGTACGCCCCGCCGAGGCTTCGAGCAGTGCCCTTGCCTGCACCTTGAGCAGGCCGTCACGCTCCAGTGCCAGGCGCAGGGCGCGCCAGCCCATCGCCGGATTGTCCTCGCCGTCACTGTCGTCGTGGCGCAGGTAAGGCAGGACCTTGTCCCCGCCGATGTCGACGGTGCGGAACACGACCGGCTTGTCCCCGGCTGCATCGAGCACGTCGCGGTAGAGCCGGGTCTGGCGCTCGCGCGCCGGAAGCGTCGCTGCGACAAGGAACTGGAACTCGGTGCGGAACAGGCCGATGCCGTCCGCGCCGGTCAGGCTCAGGTTGGGAATGTCGTCGCGCAGGCCGGCATTGATCATCACGGTGATGCGCGTGCCGTCGCGGGTGAAGGGCTCCACATCGCGCAGCGCCGCATAGGCGGCCTGGCGCTCGCGGCTCTTGGCGAAGCGTGTTTCGTAGGCCTCGACCATGCCCTGCGCCGGCCGCACCATCGCGACGCCCTGTTCGCAGTCGAGCAGGAGATGATCGCCTTCGCGGATCATGGTCCTTAGCCCTCGCACCCGGCCCAGCACGGGCACGCCCATGGCACGCGCGACGATCACGACATGCGAAGTCAGCGATCCTTCCTCGAGGATGACGCCTTTGAGCCGCCGCCTGTCGTATTCGAGCAGCTCGGCCGGACCGAGATTGCGGGCGATCAGGATCGCATCGTTTCTCAGCCCCATGCTGGCCGCCGTGCCCAGCTGCCCGGACACGATCCGCAGCAGCCGGTTGGACAGGTCTTCCAGGTCGTGCATGCGGTCCGCGAGCAGCGGATCGTCGATCTCGCGCATGCGCATGCGGGTGCGCTGCTGCACCCGTTCGATCGCTGCTTCCGCGGTCAGTCCGGAATCGATCGCTTCGTTGATCCGCCTTCCCCAGCCTTCGTCGTAGGCGAACATCTTGTAGGTCTGGAGCACTTCCTCGTGCTCGCCGCCGACGCCGAATTCGGCCTGGCTCGCCATGCGGTCGATCTGTTCGCGCATCCGGTCGAACGCGAGATAGACACGTTGGCGCTCAGCCTCGGTGTCTTCGGCCATGACGTGCTCGATGTTGATGCGCGGCTGGTGGAACACTGCATTACCGCTGGCGAGGCCTTTCACCAGTGTCAGGCCGCGCAGCTGTTCCGGCCCCGTCAGCGAGGACGACAGGCCAAAGGCGTCTTCCTCGTCGACCAGGCCGGCATTGTCGATCAGCTCGGAAAGCACCATCGCCACGGTCTGCAGCGCCTCGATTTCAACATCGTCATAGCGGCGCGGATCGACATGCTGGACGCTGAGTACGCCGACTGCGCGTTCGCGCCGCACGATCGGAACGCCGGCGAATGAATGGAACTTGTCCTCGCCGGTTTCGGGCCGGTAGGAGAAGTCCGGATGGGTGGCCGCCTCGGCGAGGTTGAGTGTTTCCACATTCTCGGCGATCGTCCCTACCAGGCCCTCGCCCAGAGCCATGCGGGTGACGTGCACGGCGTCCTGGTCCAGGCCGCGGGTGGCGAAGAGTTCCAGCATCCCTTCGCGCAAGAGGTAGATCGAGCAGACCTCGCTATCGAGTCCCTCGCCGATGACCTCCACCACGGTGTTGAGCTTCGCCTGCGCATTGCTGCGCGACGCCATCACGTCGTGAAGGCTGGTCAGGATTTTTCGAGCGGAGGCTACGGCAGTAGTCGGCATGGCCGGAAGCTAGCCGAAAAGCACGGCGTTGGAAACGCAGCAAGCGGCGTTCCGCGCGTCAATCCTGCGAAGTGGTGCCGAATTCAGAGCTGGGAAAGCTCTTCCTTGATTCGCAACTTCTGTTTCTTGAGGGTCTGGATCACGGCATTGTCAGGCAAGGGGCGGTTCATTTCTTCTTCAAGCCGCTTTTCGAGACCAGCGTGCTTGAGCTCAAGGGAGCTGACATGCGAAGTGTCCATGGACGGTCCTCCTTTTCTGGGCCGGACCCGGCTTACCGACTCGGTAAACCCGAGGCTCCGGCGCATTGCCATGAAAGCATATTAGGCATATCTTGCGAAGCCTCTAAAGGCCAAATCGGTGGATTCTCGTACCGCTGCGGCGAAGTGTTTGAACACGCCAGCCAATCGACAAGGAAACGACCGCAAAATGGGACGACGGCGGTGAACGAGGAGGAATTGCGCAAACGACTCGAGGCTCTGCGGATCGAGCATCGCGATCTGGATGCGGCGATCGATGCGCTTACACTCGCGGGGGCGGCCGACCAGCTCCAGATTGCCCGGCTCAAAAAGCGCAAACTTCGCCTCAGGGATCAGATCACGCTGATCGAGGACAGCCTGATTCCCGACATTATCGCTTGAAATCGCGCGGGTCCGGCCAGGCCAATTCAGCTGCGCTGCTTACGTATCGTGCCTGCCTAAACCGTACCGCTTTTGGACAGTGGAAAAATCGTCCGTCAATTGCGGCCGCGATCGGTTGCGGGAACGGGCCGATCCGCAATATCCGGTCCGAATGTACGAACCGGCCAGACTGAACAGCCACATCGTGGAGAAGCTGTATTGCGAGGCGCTTGTCCTGTCGGACGAGGTGCGCTCGGCGTTTGCCCTGTCCGGCCGGATCGAGGATGCAGGCACGCGGGACGACGTAGCCGGCGTCGCCTTGTCCTGCGAAGCGCTGCGCACGACGACGCGGATGATGCACGCCACCGCCTGGCTGCTCAATCGCCGCGCCTACTTCATGGGCGAGCTGTCCGAATTCCAGCTTCGGCGCTATGGCCGCCTCGCCGGTGACCTGCCGGGTTCGGATCCCGGCCATCTCGAGCTGCTCGATTCCGAGGTCTGCGGACTGATCGCGGAAACGGAGCGCTTCTATGCCCGGCTGGTGCGGCTCGACCGGAGCTGGCATCGGCCCGACGCCAGTCAGCCGAGCGCGATCGAGCGACTCAGGGAAAGGCTTGCCAATCAGCTGTCGCGCTAAGGCCGCGCGTTTCCGTTTCAGACCGCTGCCAGGGCACTTCGCCAGTTTTCGATCCGGTCCTGCCGTTCGGCATTGCTCATCTGCGGCCCGAAGCTGCGCGTGGCCCCGCGCATATTCGTCGCCGCTTCCTCCAGCGAGCCGAACAGCCCCGCGCCGAAGCCGGCCAGCATCGCCGCGCCCAACGCGGTCGTCTCGACGAAATCGGGCCGCTCGACCGGCAGGGTGAGGATGTCGGCCATGTCCTGCGCC
>JAGREL010000072.1 GCA_020446575.1 Novosphingobium sp.
CGCCGCGTTCGAGCTGCCACTCGCGGCGCAGCGCCGGGAGCCCCGCCTGGATATCGATCAGCGCATCGGGATCGGTATAGGGGCCGGAAGGATCGTAGACCCGCACCGGCGACTCGCCCGAGGACGGCTCCAGCGCGATCTCGCGCATCGCGACGCGGCGCGGCCCCACATAGATCTTCTTCGATCCGCGGATCGGTCCGGTGGTAACGCCGATTTCGAGCGGGGAATTGATGTCGGCCATGTGCGCTCCTCTGAAGGCGGGAGACGGAAGCGGTTCTGTGGGATTGCCGCGCCCTTCCCTCCGCCCGTGCTAACGGGTTCAGGTTCGACGGGTCGTGCGGCGCTTACCCACACCTCTCAGCCACAGCTGGCTCCCCGGGGATCGACGCATGATAGACGCCTGCGTGTCACCCGTCTAGGTGCGCGCTCAGCCCATGACGATGCTCTACCGCCTCGATGCAACGGCCCGGCAGATCGCGGACTGCTTCGGAGCGCGCGCGGGCGAGGATCCATGGGAGCGCGGCTATGTGGCGCCCGGCAAGTTCGCGCCGGTGATCACCGCCGGGCGCGAGTTCGTCGCCGGGCCGCGCGGGGAGCGGCAGCCGCGGCGGATGATCCCGCGCCTGTGGGGCGTGCCGCCGATAGCGGACGGCCGCCCCGGCATCACCACCGTGCGCAATCCCGACAGCCCGTTCTGGATCGGCAACCTGCGCAATAGCGAGTTCCGCTGCATCGTCCCGGCCACCGCCTTCATGGAATGGGGCAAGGGTCGTGACGCCGAAGGAAAGCGCAGGCAGGGCTGGTATGCTGTGGCCGACCAGCCGGTCTTCGGCGTCGCTGGCGTGTGGAAGGACAGCGAAGTGCCCAGCTTCGCTCTTCTGAGCTGCGAGCCCAACGCGGTGATGCGCGAAGCGGGGCGGGACAGCATGCCGGTGATCCTGCCTGCGGAGAGGAAAGCGCAGGACCTGTGGCTCAATGCCTCGTGGGACCGGGCGCGCCAGCTGATCGCGCCCTACTCGTCGTCGCTGATGCTGGTCCGCGCAGAAGCGTGAAACGCCGCGCTCAGCCGAAGCGGAACATGCCCAGCAGGGCGAACACCAGCCCCACCAGCATGGTGAAGACCGCCCAGCCGCGATGCATGTGGTTCATCGTGCGCAGCCAGAAATGGGTGTAGATGTCCGCAAACCCGGCGATCACCAGCGCCTCGATCATCATCAGCCCGCCGAACGCCTTGAGCACGCAGGAGAGCAGGTCCGCCGGCACCCAGGGATTGGCGAGATAGACCAGCGCGCCGACCAGCAGTTCGAGCAGGCCCGCGACCAGTTGCAGCGCGGGCGACTTGCCCACTTCGGCGATCATCGTCTGCCACGCAGCCGGATTGCGCAACGCGCCGATGCCGGCGAAGAATACGTAAAGGCCGAGCAGCGTGCTCGTCCATGCGGTCAGATCCAGCGCCATGGGCAACCTCTTCCTGTCAGTTCTTATAATATCCCAATGCTAGATCGGCGCGGACGGCCAGTCGATTCCATGACCTCGATCAAAAAAGGCTCAACCGGCATCGTCCGCCCAGCCAAGCCACGCGCGCGCCGTCTTGCCGAGCACCTGTTCGCGTTCCCGATCGCTCAGCTCCGGGTTCTCGACAATGGCGAACAGAAGCTCGGCCCATGTCTCGCCCGTCTGGTTGGTGGTGTGGTCGCTCGCCCACATCACCCGCTCCGCGCCGAACGTATCCAGTGCCTTTCGAAGGAATGGGCGGGTGGCGGCATTGGGATAGCCGCCCGCGCCGAAATAGGCCGGTGCATGCGCCCATTTGAGCCCGACATTGGGCCAGCGCGCGGCCTGCAGCACCGTATCGAAAGCCTGCGCTGACGGCTGTTCGGCAAGCGCGCGCCAATAGGCCTCGCTGTCCGGCAAGCCCTCGAACTCGGCGACCATCCGCCATTGCCCTTCCATCGGCGGCATGCCGCAATGGCAGATGACAATGCGGCACTCGGGGAACTTCAGCGCGTAACGATCGAGCATCCCGGTGTTGCCCGGAATGGTGACGAAGACAGGCAGGCCGCAGTCGGTCGCTTCGACGAAAATGCCGTCATAGACCCCGTCGGCGAAGCGCGAGAGTTCGGCGCGCGAGATCCCCGGCGCGATACGCAGCGCGCGGGCATGGGCGGCGTCGCGGGCGAAGCGGATCACCGTCCTGTGCTCGGGATCGTCGGGATAGACGCGCACGAGATAGGAAAAGCGGCCGGGATAAGTCCAGGCGGCGAGTTCCGTGGTCGGCGAAGTCGTGCGGATGCCGCCTTCGCCGACCCGATAGCCCGGCACGTCCAGCGCCCCGCCCCACCATTCGTCGACCAGCACCGAGCGGATGCCGACCGCGTCCATGGCCGCCACCATTTCGGCCGCGCCACCCGGCCCGAGATGGACCTGACTGTCGACAATATCCATCGGCGTCCTCCCCGCAACGGAGCGTCTCGCATGGATTCCCGCGCGCCAAAATGCAATTCGGAGGTCCGTGCCTGCAGTCCGTCAGGACGAATTTCCGGTTTCGACGACAAAGCAGATCTTGGGACGGGTGAGGGACACCGCCAAAAGCGGCCGGTCTGATCTGCCGCGCTGCTTCAACCGCTGCACACAAAAACCCCGCCAGGTTGCTCTGGCGGGGTCTTTGTTTCTGACAGGAGAAACAGAGTGATCAGAACGCGAAGCGCACTCTCGGCTGTTGGCGCTTCCGGCTGCGCATGGCGCCGCCGATCAGGCCGAAACCGAGCAACATCATCGCCCACGTCGCCGGTTCGGGAACGGCGGGTGTTCGGCTTTCGCTGAGCAGCGTGAATTTCGCGGTCACGTTCGTGTTGCCCGGGATAGCAAAGTCTTCATCCCGAAGCTGGACCGAAAACTGGCCGCCAACGCCGAAGTCGAACACGACAGGGCCGTCGAAACGAAGACAACCTACATAGAATTCATCGCAACGTCCGCCGGACGGAAAGAATTGACCGCGCGATGTCCCGGTTAACGGAGAGCCGGTGGTTCCCGCCGGGTTGGTGAAGCCAAAGGTCAACGACAAAGGATAAGGGTCGTAGTCATCACCAAGGTTGAGAGCTGTTTCGTTGGTACCGATATTGGCAACTACTCGCGTCGCCATGTCTCCGACACTGTTAAGCACGATATCGGCGAACGCCACAGGACTGCCATAAAGCACCAGGCCAGGGTCAGATGAGAGAACGTTGACGTTGGTAACCGACCCGGAGATCGTGGTGGCAGCATATACCGGAGCTGCCGCGAGCAGCGCGGCCGCGCTTGCCGATACCGAGAAAAAAGTCATCGCTTTCATAATTGCCCCCTCTAACTAGCCTTCACATGAGCGACTCACAGGTGTCGCATTGATGAATGGTATGGTTAACCAAGGGAGTTTACCATATAGATTCATACCAGAACAAAAGCAGAAAAGTGTCCCCTTTTGGCACGGAGTCGACTGCGCTATCCGTGCTGTCTATTTCGAGACCTGGACGATCTTCTGAGTGCTCCCAGTCCAAGGTCCATTCCGGTCCAATTGCGTCCAAGAACAGATCGCCCGGAATCCACTACAAAGCGGAAATGCAACCTGGACACTACCCTCATGCCCCACGACCCACTCGCCCCGCTGCTTGAGGACATCCGCGCCTGCCGCCATTGCGAGGCGCATCTGCCGCACGGGGTACGCCCGATCGTGCAGGCGGGCGGCGGCGCGCGCATCCTGATCATCGGGCAGGCGCCGGGCAGCCGGGTGCACGCGACCGGCGTGCCGTGGGACGACGACAGCGGCGACCGGCTGCGCGGCTGGCTCGGGCTGGAGCGCGAGTGCTTCTACGATCCGGAGCGGGTGGCGCTGGTGCCGATGGGGCTGTGCTATCCCGGCAAGGGCAACGGCGGCGACCTGCCGCCGCGCAAGGAATGCGCGCCGCTGTGGCACGAGCCGCTGCTGGCCGGAATGCCTCAGCTGCGGCTGACACTGCTGGTCGGCCAATATGCGCAGGCCGCCTATCTGCCTCGCGCGCTGCGCCCGTCGATGACCGAGGCGGTGCGCAATTTCGCGCAGATGCCGGACGGGCTGTTTCCCCTGCCCCACCCCGCATGGCGTTCACGGCTGTGGATGGCAAAACATCCGTGGTTCGAGGCGGACGTGCTGCCGCTGCTGAGGCGGAAGGTGGCAGAGGCGCTGGAAGTCTGACAGACAGGCCCTCATCGCACTGGCAGCCGGAAAGCGGGAATGGACTACACCAGAAACTACACAATCGCGGTCATCGCCGGCGACGGCATCGGCAAGGAAGTGATGCCGGAAGGCATCCGCGCGCTGGAAGCCGCCGCTTCGCGCTTCGGCTTCACGCTGGAGCAGCAGTGGCACGATTTCGCCAGCTGCGACTATTACGCCAGCCACGGCCGGATGATGCCGGAGGACTGGAAGGAACGCATCGGCAATCCCGATGCGATCTTCTACGGCGCGGTCGGCTGGCCCGAGACGGTGCCCGACCACATTTCGCTGTGGGGATCGCTGCTCCTGTTCCGCCGCGAATACGATCAGTACGTCAACCTGCGCCCGGTCCGGCTGATGCCGGGCGTGCCCTGCCCGCTCGCCGGACGCGAGCCGGGCGACATCGATTTCTGGATCGTGCGCGAGAACACCGA
>JAGREL010000073.1 GCA_020446575.1 Novosphingobium sp.
TGTTCTCGCCCTCATAGAAGCAGTCAACGGGACACACTTCGACGCAATCCATATATTTGCAGCGGATACAGGCGTCGGTGACGACATAGGTCATGGCTGCAAATCCCTTTCAAGCAGCATCATTATGGTCGGCCGCTGCTATGGGAAAATCTCTCGGTTCGTCAAGCACTCGATAACAGCTTTGCGCTTCCACGGCCGGTCCGCGCCGCTCAGGAAGGGCGACCAGCTCGATCACACGGACGCGCCGGCCGAGTGGAATAGTCAATATGTCTCCTACCAAAACTTTCTGGTGAGCCCGCTCCACGCGGCGCCCGTTGAGCCGGATATGGCCTGTTCCCGCCATCGCTTGAGCGATGCCTCGCGTTCGGGCGAGACGCAGGAACCAGAGAAGCTTGTCTATTCTCATCCGTGCAAATCGTTTCCCATCAGCGGACAAGCTCGGCCAGCGCGGCAAAGGCGTTGCCCTGCGTTGCGCTGGCCGGTCGTTGCGGCAATTGCGGCTTGCGAGGCGGCCGCCAGCGCCAGGCAAGGGGTGCAGGCGGGCCGAAGGCGCCTTCCGGCAGGGCCCTGGGCATCACCGGCCGGAAACCGCCCAGCCGGAGCAGTTGGGAATAGCTTTGCGTGGTGAGCCCCATCGACACCGCCTTTGCCGGATTCAGCGGGAACGGGCGCCGGCCCGAAGGAACGCGGACGGAATGGGCTTCGCGCAGCAGTTTTTCCGCCATGTCCAGCCTCAGCCACTGCTTGCCGACGCGCCGATATCCGGGTGGCCGTTGCTTGCCGCCGAGGCTCAGGGCAGGCGGCATCGCCGGATCCGGATCGGCGCCTTGCACCGGCGCGCCGCCAAGTCCTGCCAGCTCCCGCCAGGCGGCCAGCGGACCGGGGCGCAGCATGCCGGGCACGAAGATGTCCAGCGCGCCGACTCTTACGCCGAGCTTGGCAAGTCGACCACGTTGCGTTTTGTCGAGGCGCTCGATCCCCGATCTTTCGCGCGGGACCATTCCGCCAGCCTCGACCAGGTGAATCAACAACGCGCGCAGTTCCGGGCCTGCCTCCTGCGAACTGCTCGCTGCATCAAGCTGCTTCAGCGGGGCAAGCGGCTCCAGCCTGTTGTCTAGCCAATTCTCAAGCGCGGCCATCAATGTGCGATGCGCGGTTCCCGGCAAGGCGGCGAGCGATGGATCGGCGACGAGGTGCGGCGCGAGAATGCTTTTGCCCCGTTCCAGCTTTGCCAGCCTTTCTCCGCACCAAAACACCGTGCCCTTGCGCATTTCCAGCTTCGCCTCGCCATCGGTGATGGACTTGGCAAGGGCTTGCGCGCGCTGGCCGGCCAGCGCGGGTACATGACGTTCGGCAGCCGCGAGCAGCAGCTTGCGATCGCTATGCTGTGCTTGCGGATCGACCTTGAAACGAAATCCCCTGAGCGTGCCGATATGTTCCTCGTCGACCAGCACGTCGTCGCCATCGAGCCGCACGGGCAGGAGGCCGGCATCGGGGCCGAGCTTTTTCATCAACACCGTGGTCCGACGATTGACGAAGCGCTCTGTCAGGCGTCCGTGCAGCGCATCGGAGAGCCTGGCTTCCACCGCCCGGGCGCGCGCGGCCATTTCTTCCCTGGCGATCACCCAGTCGGGCCGCTGTGCGATATAGGCCCAGCTCCTGATCGCCGCGATCCGGCCCTGCAGCGTGTCGATATCGCCCGAGACGTTGTCGAGCGCGGCAATCGCCTGTGCGACGTAATCCGTGCCCAGCTGGCTCCGGCGCAAATCCTGCCATAGCCGGGCGACGAAGCGGGAGTGAGTTTCGGCGCCCTGCTGGCGGAAGTCGGGCAATGTGCAGACTTCCCAGAAACGCGCGACATCTCCGGGTGAATTGAGCGACGCGGCGATGTCCGTTTCATCGGCAAGCCGCTTGAGCACGGCCAGATCCACTGCTTCCGGCGCTGCCAGCAGTTCCGGCTCATCGGGCGGGGACTCAAGGTCTGCGATCAGAGTTGCCAGGCTGTCGAAACGTGGTTCCGCCTCGCGCCAGAACAGTTTGGTCAGCGGTGGGAACCGGTGTTCCTCGATTGCGTAGACTTCCTCGTCGGCGAATTCCGCGTCATGGCTGCCGGTGCCGGCCAGGGTGCCGAATGTGCCGTCTTGCTGGTGCCGGCCGGCTCTTCCGGCAATTTGCGCCATTTCCGCGGTGGTCAGCCGTCGCTGGCGGACACCGTCGAATTTCGAGAGCCCGGCGAACGCGACATGGGTTACATCAAGGTTCAGACCCATGCCGATGGCATCGGTCGCGACGAGATAGTCGACTTCACCCGACTGGTAGAGTGCGACCTGCGCATTGCGCGTCTGCGGCGAAAGCGCACCCATCACTACCGCCGCACCGCCGCGAAACCGGCGGAGCATCTCCGCGATGGCGTAGACCTGCTCGGCCGAAAAGGCCACGATCGCGCTTCTGGGGGGGATCCGCGAAAGCTTTCGGGCGCCTGCATGCGACAGGGTCGAAAAGCGGGGACGGCTGACGATTTCGGCTTCGGGAACCAGAGCCCGGACCATTGGTTCGAGCGTTGCCGAGCCCAGGATCAGCGTTTCCTCACGGCCACGGGCATGGAGCAGACGATCGGTGAAGACATGGCCCCGTTCGCGGTCGGCGGAAAGCTGGGCTTCATCAAGCGCTACGAAGGCAAGGTCCGCACCGATCGGCATGGCTTCCGCTGTGCACAGAAGCCAGCGCGCGTCCTTTGGTTCGATGCGTTCCTCGCCAGTGATCAGCGCAACGCTTTTCTCGCCCTTGATCGCGCGGACCCGGTCGTAGACTTCGCGCGCCAGCAGCCGCAGAGGGAAGCCGATCGCTCCGCTTGAATGGGCGCAGAGCCGCTCAATGGCAAGGTGGGTCTTGCCGGTATTGGTCGGCCCGAGCACTGCCTTGACCTGGCGCGCGGCATTGCGATCCGGACTGACAGGCAGATGGTTGGGCATCGCAATCGCGAATGTGGCATTGCAGCCTGCCGCTCGCAAGGCCCGTTCCACCGTCTGACTCCCTCACAATCCACAGAATTAGGCTAAAGTTAACCTTGAGAGTGCAGGGCATTTAGTGGACCGACATTGTCAGCCCCTTGCCGGGGCGCATTTGAGGCCGGGGGCTTTGTTCAAACCGCGCGAACATGCTGAATATGGCGTCGGGCAAGCCGAAGGCGGCAAGGCTTCCGCCGCGGCCGCCCTGTCCCATGCACAGGTCCTGCCGGAAGAGGACTTTCCCGAACAAGCCGACGCGGGTCGCGCGATCTTGCTCCAATTGCGTGAGCGTCTGAGCGCATGGAAGGCGGAAATCGAAACGCGGTGCGACGCGGTCGAACTGGCACCGGATCTTGCCGAGAACATCGGCAGCGCACGATGGTTTCGCGGCCTCGGCACAATGCTGGGGCTCGGCCTGGTGGCGATTTCCTTCTGGCCCGATTTTTCCGCGCTCGAAGCCGCGACAGCCATGCCGATCGGCACGGCTGAGCGCGACGAATTTCGCAGCCAGATGATCGTGCCGTTGGCGCTCGGCGCCGATAGCGGACGGCACATGGGGGCAACCGCCGCCGTCGTGCCACTTGCAAGCACTCCGGAAAGGCCGACGGTCAAGCTTACGGCGACGCTGGGCAAGGGTGACAGCTTCGGGCGGATGCTGCAGCGCGCTGGCGTCGGCGCCGGCGATGCCTCGCGGGTTTCCGACTTGGTGGCTGCAGCATTGCCGCTCGACGAAATCGGTTCCGGCACGCATTTCGACATCACACTCGGCCGCCGTGCAAGCCCCGGACAGCCACGTCCGCTTGATAAGCTTGCCTTTCGCGCACGGTTCGACCTCGATGTCTCTATCGACCGGGAAGGCGGAGCGCTGGCGCTGGAACGCCATCCCATCACCGTCGATTCCACACCGCTTCGGATCACGGGCAAAGTGGGTTCGAGCCTTTACCGCTCCGCGCGCGCAGCCGGCGCACCGCTCAAGGCGATTCAGCAATATCTCCAGACAGTTGACCGGCATCTCAGCCTAGAGAACGACATCGCGTCGAGCGACCAGTTCGATATCATCGTAGCCTACAAGCGCTCCGCGAAAGGAGAGACCGAAACGGGCGAACTGCTTTATGCCGGGCTAGAGCGGGCAGGCCGTCCGCGCCTGCAATTGCTGCGTTGGGGCAGCGACGGCCAATTCTACGAGGCATCCGGTATCGGCAAGCAGAGAACCAACCAGTTCGCGCCTGTCGCAGGCCGCATGACGTCACGCTACGGTATGCGTCGGCATCCGATTCTTGGATACCGGCGCATGCATTCGGGCGTCGATTTCGCCGCCCGCCAGGGTTCACCGATCTTCGCGGTCAGCGACGGTGTCGTGGCCTATTCGGGGCGACATGGCGGTCACGGTAAATATGTCCGGATCGAGCATGGCGGGGGGCTCGGGACAGGCTACGCCCATATGAGCCGGATCGCAGTATCCTCAGGCACCCGCGTGCGCGCAGGTCAGGTGATCGGCTACGTTGGTTCGACAGGCCTTTCCACCGGACCGCACCTCCATTTCGAAGTCTATCGCAATGGCCGCAAGGTTGACCCAATGTCGGTGCGTTTCACCGTTCGCCATGAAGTGGACAAGAACGAGCTTTCCGCATTCAAGGCGCGCCTTGCCGAGCTTCGTGCGGTTACGCCCGGCGCGGCACTCGCCAGCCTTGCTCCCAAGCAGGCGGAGGTGAAGGAACCCTTGCGCGAGATCGACCGGCTGGAGAACTGAGGCCGGTCTGCTACTCCGAGTTTGCTCGGCGAGAGATTGAAGCCGTGCTTCATTTCCGGCAGGAAGCCTGGCCATGACAGCATCCTATCCTGCGCTGCGCTTGCGCCGCACCCGGACGACCGGCTGGAGCCGGGCAATGCACCGCGAAACGGTGCTGACGCCCGCCGACCTTATCTGGCCGCTTTTCGTCACCGATGGCAGTAGCGTGGAAGAACCGATATCCTCGCTTCCCGGCGTGTCGCGCTGGTCGACCGATGGCATTGCCGCGCGCGCCAGGGAAGCCGTTCAACTCGGCATTCCCTGCCTGGCCCTGTTTCCGAACACGCAACCGGGACGGCGCAGCGAAGACGGCAAGGAGGCGCTCAATCCGGACAATCTCATGTGTCGCGGCATCCGGGCAATCCGCGATGCGGTGGGTGACGCCATCGGCGTGCTGACCGATGTCGCACTCGATCCCTACACCAGCCACGGGCAGGACGGGCTGATCGACGAATCGGGCTATGTGCTCAACGATGCGACCGTCGAAGTGCTGGTTGGCCAGTCGCTCAATCAGGCGGCTGCAGGTGCGGACATCATCGCGCCGTCCGACATGATGGATGGGCGCATCGGCGTGATCCGCACCGCGCTGGAAGATGCGGGGCACGCGAACGTCCAGATCATGGCTTATGCAGCCAAATATGCTTCGGCTTTCTACGGGCCGTTCCGCGACGCGGTCGGTTCGCGCGGCCTTCTGCAGGGCGACAAGAAAACCTACCAGATGGACCCGGCCAACAGCGAGGAGGCCCTGCGCGAAGTGGCGCTCGACCTTGCCGAGGGAGCGGACAGCGTGATGGTCAAGCCCGGCCTTCCCTATCTCGACATTGTCCGGCGCGTGAAGGAACGCTTCGAGGTGCCGGTCTTCGCCTATCAGGTGAGCGGCGAATACGCGATG
>JAGREL010000074.1 GCA_020446575.1 Novosphingobium sp.
TCTTCGCCACGAGCCGCAGATGGCTGGTGACGAGCTGGGCCGCCGCTTCGGGGTCCTCATGCTCGGCATAGCGCTTGGCGAGCATGTATTCCTGCTCCGGCGTCAGCACCGGAAACTTCTTGATCTCGGCCAGATAGCGGTTGAGGCTCTGCTCACCGCCCAATGCCGGTACGGTCGGGAGGTTGCGTTGCTTTTGGCTCACTTTGGTACTCACCTGTCCTTGTCTGTCGGCCAACAGTTGAAAGACCCTTAACAGGCATCAATCGGTCGCGGCCACTTAATGTTCCTTATAGCACATAAATTCAGCGATTTCCGCTAAATTCGACCAAAATGGTCCGGAAATCGGCCGGAGGTTTGCTTGAAAGGCGGATTCGCTCGCCTGAAACGGGGTGGATGAAGCCCAATTCGGTCGCATGGAGGGCCTGCCGGCGGAAATTGTGGGCCGCGAGAATCGGCCTGATTCGGGGAGGCGTACGTCCATAAGCAGGGTCTCCGATTAGCGGATGGCCGATTGACGCCATGTGAACGCGCACCTGATGCGTCCGCCCGGTTTCCAGCCTGCATTCGACCAGCGCGGCATCGTCGAACTGTTCGAGCACCTTGTAGTGGGTGACCGCGTGTTTTCCGCGGCCGTCTTCCACCAGTGCCATCTTCTTGCGGTTGGCATTCGAACGGGCAATCGCGCCGGTTACAGTCCCGGCAGGTGGAATCGGCCGCCCCGCGACGATCGCCAGATAGGCTCGATCGATCGAATGGTCTGCAAACTGCCTGGCCAACCCCTCATGCGCCGCGTCGGTCTTGGCGACGACCAGCAGGCCCGAGGTGTCCTTGTCGATGCGGTGGACAATGCCGGGCCGGGCGACGCCGCCGATGCCGGACAGCTGGCCCTTGCAGTGGTGCAGCAGCGCGTTGACCAGCGTGCCGTCGAGATTGCCGGCGGCGGGATGGACGACCAGTCCCGCAGGCTTGTCGACCACCAGCAGGTGCTTGTCCTCGTAGACGATGTCGAGCGGGATATCCTGCGGCTCGGCTTCGGCCGGGGCGGCAGCGGGCACCGCGATGCGGAACGGCGTGCCCTCGGCAGGCTTGAGCGAGGGCTGGCTGGCGGGTTTGCCCGAAAGCGAGACGCGCCCTTCGCCCAGCAGCGCCTTCACCCGCTCGCGAGAGAGGCCGCTCGCTTCGGCCAGCGCCTTGTCGAGCCGCTGGCCGCCTGAAGCGATCACGCCTTCGATGATGCTTTCCCCCCCGGACATGCATAGAAAGATGGTCATGGAGCTTCAGGTGACAAGTGGCGTGATTGCCACACTGCTCGAAGAAGCGGCCCGCGCCGCGCCGGAGGAATGCTGCGGTCTGCTGCTTGGCCGCGACGGCGTGGTCAGCGAAGCGCGCCCTGCCGCCAATGTCGCCGAAGACAGGGCGAGGCGATTCGAGATCGACCCGATGGCCCTTTTTGCCGCTCACAAGGAAGCCCGCGCGGGAGGGCCGGGATTGCTCGGCTATTACCATTCCCACCCCGATGGCCATCCCACTCCTTCCGCCACCGATTGCGACCACGCCAGCGGCGACGCCCGCGCCTGGGCGATTATCGCCGGCGGCGAGGTGAAATTCTGGCGGGATGGGGCAGGGGGCTTCGAAGAAATGGATGTCGGGATGCTGGAATCATAGCTTCCCGCCGGCGCGCGAGAGGAGAAATCCCGAGGTTATTTGAGCTTGTCCAGCAAGGACCACGTGCTGCTGATTGGCTGGGTGGCGTCGCTACTGTTGCGGTCTGACGGATACCGTTCCTGGATGAAGGCCTCAATCGCTTCCCTGAGCACACTCAATTCCCCGGCCAGGACATGGCACCGCTCGGCGCTGATGGTCTCCATGAAGGCTTCCGCGGTTTCCAGTGCGCGCTTTTCCGCCCGCTGTTTGATGTCGCTGATCTTGTCGGTCGGCACCAGCAGCATGGCGCGCTTGTGGTGTGGATTGGGCACCTTCTCGAGAAGGCCGTTTCGGACCAGATCGTTCACCGCTCGTTGAATCACCTGGCGCGGATGTCCGAGAACACGGCCGATTTGTGGCACGGTGAGCGGTGCCGGAGCATCGAAAACAGCGAAGATGACCAGTTTCTGCAAGGTCGACAGGCTGGCAGCGTCGGACACCACCACGAAAAGATCTTCCAGACAGGTCTGGAGGCGCAGAATTTCGCCGATTACCGCCAGCAGGGGATTTGATCGGATCTTCCCACTCATGAATATAAAGCGTCCCAAGCAAGGTAGAGCTTGTCGATAACAAGGATGTGACTGCTCGGAAAAGAGGTATTCTGCTCGAAATCGGGGCGGAATCGTGGCAGTCGGGCAAGCAGTTCTTCAATAAGTATCTGGATCAAGCCTCGCCGGACGCAAGCCGAGGCGGCGATACAGCCCTGTATCTCGGCCTGCCGCCATGCTTGTCCCGTTGACCAGGGCCTTTCAGCGATATCGGTCGTTGGAAGAGTATCACCTGTCACGCCATGAGAAGAACTGAGATTTGGCAGCGCCGCAAGGCACGATTTGCATGGTGACACCCCGCCGTCTTTGTCACCTTTCGGGCGCGTGCTATCGCGTCGAAGCGCTTTTCTATCGCTTGGCGGATGGTTAAGTGTGGCCTAGCAACTATCTACGCGCCCGCGTCGCGCCAATTCGTTCAACGGAAGCAGCTATTTGATGAACAGTCCTTCGCCAGATCTTGCCAGCCTGCTTTGCTCGCGGCTGTGCCACGATATGCTGAGCCCGGTTGGCGCGCTGACCAACGGGCTTGAGCTGCTGGCCGACGAGAAGGATCCGGAAATGCGCCAGCGCTGCTTCGAGCTGCTCGAGCAGAGCGCGAAGACTTCCGCCAACAAGCTCAAGTTCTTTCGCCTCGCTTTCGGCGCGGCCGGCGGTTTCGGCGATATGGTGCCGGTCTCCGAGGCGCGCTCGCTGATCGATTCGCTGGTCGGCAATAACGAGCGGATTACTGTCAGCTGGGCACTGGTGAGCGACTCCCTGCCAAAGCCGGCAGTCAAGACGCTGCTCAATTTCGGGCTGATCGGGCTGGATGCGCTGGTGCGGGGCGGAACCCTGGAAATCGGCGCGGAAATGCGCGACGGGGCGAGCGAGATCGTGGTGCGTGCTTCCGGCGACAGGATCGTTTTCGATGCCGATATCGGCCGCGCGCTCGACGGCACTCTGCCGCCCGGCGAGTTGTCCAGCCGCACCGCGCCTGCCGCCATGCTCCATCAGCTTGCCGACTCCCTGGGCGGCGGGCTGCAGTATGCCGCTACCGATGAGGCGCTGACCATGGGTGCGGTGTTGCCCGCCGGCTGATATCGAGAACGCCATGAACCGTTGGCTGGTCAATCGCGAAGTACCGTCCCCCAACCGGGATGAGCGCAAGCTGCCGGTCTCGATGGTGGTGCTGCATTACACCGGCATGAAGACCGCCGAGGAAGCGCTCGAGCGGATGTGCGACCCGGAAGCGAAGGTCTCGGCCCATTACATGATCGACGAGGACGGCACCGTCACCGCGCTGGTGCCGGAGGAAAAACGGGCATGGCATGCGGGCAAGTCGTATTGGCGGGGGATCACCGATGTGAATTCGGCCAGCGTCGGGATCGAGCTGGTCAATCCCGGCCACGAATTCGGCTACCGGCCATTTCCCGAGGCGCAGATGGAAGCGCTGTTGCCGCTGCTTGCCGATATCGTCGAGCGCCACGACGTTCCGCGCGCCAATGTCGTCGGCCATTCCGATGTCGCGCCCGCGCGCAAGCAGGATCCGGGCGAGCTGTTCAACTGGCAGCGGCTTGCACGGCTGCGGCTCGCTTTGCCGATCCCCAAGCTTGCGATGCGCCTGGTCTTCGACAATCCGGGCGCGTTCTATCTCGCGCTCGAACGTTTCGGCTACGATATCACCGACGGCCATGCGGCGGTGCGCGCCTTCCAGCGGCGCTGGCGGCCCGAACTGATCGACGGCGAGATAGACGGTCATATCGGCGCATTGTTGTTCGAGCTGTTGTTGGAACGCGATACCGGGCGTGCTAGATAGGCGCCGCCGGGGGGCCGGGCAGTCGCGTCGCTCCCGCGAAAGCGGGGTGCGCCGAGGAAAGTCCGGGCTCCACGAAACGAGGGTGGCGGGTAACGCCCGCCGGGTAAGGGTTTCGGCCCGAGCCTAGGGAAAGTGCCACAGAGAGTATACCGCCGATGGAGCCTAAAGCTCACAGGCAAGGGTGAAAGGGTGCGGCAAGAGCGCACCGGGGGTCTGGCAACAGGCTCCGCATGGCAAACCCCACCCGGAGCAAGACCGAATAGGGGCGGCGCGCTCTTCGGAGCAGGCGGGTTTCGCGCCGGATCGCCCGGGTTGGTCGCTGGAGCGGCATGGCAACATGTCGCCGAGAGGAATGGCTGCCATCGTGTGCCGCGTCTTCGGATACGGGCCGCGATACAGAACCCGGCTTACGGGCCCCCCGGCACCTCTCGCTGCTTGACCGGATCGGTCCGATCTGTTCGGGACGTCGGGCCTCTTGCTGGGGCCATTCGGAGACCGCGAATTGGGTGTTGAATCGCTGCTGCCTGCCGCTGAAGGTCAGATCCCGATGGTGGGCGCCCGTGCATTTCCGGTTTGCAGGTAGCCCCGCGCAGTGCCCCGGATCATACCGCTGAGCCTCGGCCCGCTGGGAGGAGACACGCTCGAGGTGCGCCGGTCCGGCTTTCGCTGGCTGCGCGAAGACGGGCAGATGTGCCGGCCCGGCGAAGTCTTGGGTTTCTGCAACATCGCCTTCTTCGGCGATATCCCCGATCTGCCCGGGCACATCCATTTCGAGCACGAACACAACGACATCCAGCTTGCGGTGATCGCGCGGGTTGCCGGCCGGCTGCGCCATGCGCCAAATTCGTCCAAGGGCGGCTGGCTGGACCGGATCCGGTTCTACATTCGCTGGCAGCCCGATCAGGTCGTCGCAAGCATCGAGGTCGAAGACGAGGCGCAGCTGGACGACGGGCAAGCTCCGGTTTCCGTGCGCTGCCTCGCCGGCAGCCGGGTCAGCGACCTGGCAGAGGATAACGCAAGCCTGCTTGGCGGCTGGAGCGACCGTAGCCGCGCCTGGGACCTTGGCGATGGCGAACCCACCGGCAGCCTGCTGGGCCTCGGCATCTGCGAGCTTGCCCCTGTGCTGCAGGGAGAAGACGGCATTTTCGGAGCACTGCTGGATGGCGTTGCCGGGCCGGCGCACGCGGTCAATGTGTGGGACGCACCGCTGGTTCACAGCGCCCGCGTGATCATCGAGCAGATCCGCCGGTCCCAGGACGAAGCGGTTGTTCTCGCCGAGGATTTCCTGGGTGTCGTGAGGGACAATCCCGGGGCCTGTTCGGCAGGCGACTGGATATTCGCCGCCGCCAGCGTGCATGCCCTGCGGCGTTCGCCTGCGACCGACCGTTTCGACCTGCTTACCCGTGCCGGGATCGAAACGACAGCGCCGGCCGACGCGGTCATACTGTCCGTCAATAGCGAACCCGCTGTCCGGCTGCGCCATCGCAAGCTCGGCTATGTCTTCGACTGCCACGACTACCGCATCCGCCGGTTGGGGGATTCGGCCAAGGAATGGCTCAAGCGCAGTTTCGTCCGCGAGCCCAACCCGGTGGAGCATACGCAAAGGGACTATCTCGAGCTGGCGGCGCTGCTCCGCCAGTCCAATCCGAGCCGGCAGATCCTCGTCCTGAATGGAATGTCCACGCTCGGAAGGGAGGAAATCCTGTCCTACGACGTATTCGATCAGCCGCTTGGCGAGTCGTTGCAGACAGTGCACTCGCAGGAAGTCAACGCCATGCTGCACGATGTGGCCCGCGAAGCGGACATCGCGATCGTCGACGCCGATGCGATCGGCGCGGAACTGGGCGGCGTGCGGGCCATTCCCGACGGTGTTCATCAGAATGGCGAGATGCAGGAGGAGTTGCGCAGGGAAATCCTGGCGATTCTCGATGCACGGGGCGTTTCGGGATTTTCCCTCAGGGGCAAGGGCTGACTTCACCAGCCCGTTCCGGCTCGCCTTGAGGCCGATGTCCGATCATTCGGCCGTTGCCGTGTTTCGGGCTTGTCGCGCCAGCTTGCGGATCTGGTCAGGTATGTCGTCCAGTTCGCCAAGGGCCGTTCGTGCCTGCTCCTGCAGTTGCGGCTCGACCAGCTCGTCTATCCCGTTGGCAAGGATCGCGGAGGCCAGCGTGTGGCCCGCGACATAGGTGGCAAGGTCCCCGGACAGCCTGTAGTCCGTCGCCAGCTGTCTGGCGCCGAAATGCGCAAGGACGCGGTTGAAGTCGGCGATGCGGATGCCGAGCCTGTGCGACAGCTCGACGGCAAGCAGGTTGAGCTTGCGGATACGATGCAGCGTTTCGTCGTTTCCTGCCGCCGGTTCGCGGCCGGGCGCGTGGCGGAAGATGGTGCAGAGGAAGACCTCGGCAGGGCCCTGCAGCAGCTTGTCGAAATAATCGCTCCACCGCTCGCGGATGAGCGCTTCGTCCTCGAAGGCGCCTTCCACTTCGCACAGCATGGACGTCACGATGATGTGAGGTGGCGAATCGCCGCCCGGCTCGTGCCGCGGATGGCCGATGGCCAAGTTGATCGGCTGTGACCGATCCGGCCGGACGCCGGCGATGGATCTGCTCAGCAGTTCGGCGCCGATCGCGATCGCGCGGCGCTCGCTTTGCTCGACCGCTGCGAATATCCTGATCGGCTCGTTACTTGTCACTGCCCGGGGCCCGAATTTGTGCGGTAGCGTTAGCGCGGAACCGATGTCTCGTCTCAGGGCCTGCCGATGCTCACATAGCTGAGGCCGGCGCCGCGCACTTCTGTCGGCTCGTAGATGTTCCTGAGGTCGACCAGGACCGGGGTTCTGACAAGCTGGCGCACACGGTTGAGGTCGAGCGCGCGGAAGGCGTCCCACTCGGTGACGATCACAACCGCATCGGCGCCGTCGATCGCGTCGTAGGAATTGGGATGCATTGCCACTTCCGGCATCATCGGCTTGGCCTGCTCCATGCCTTCCGGATCATAGGCGGTGACTTCCACGCCGGCGTCGATCAGCGCTTGCGCGATTGCGAGGGAAGGCGCGTCGCGCATGTCGTCGGTATTGGG
>JAGREL010000426.1 GCA_020446575.1 Novosphingobium sp.
GCTTGAGACCGAACACCGGGTTCGAGTGGGTGAACACATTGGGATCCGGCGACATCACCACGTCGACGAAGGTGTACTCGCAGTTCAGACGGATCGGTTCCGGCGCCGCGGACAGGAAGTAGGTGGTTGGCTGCCCTTTCTTCTCCGATCCGTACTTCGGATTGGCGCGGATATCGAAGCCCAGCAGTTCGTACAGCGTCATCGCCAGGTTCTTGCCGGTGGTGATGGCGCCCCAGCCGCCGATGGAGTGGAAGCGCACCGTGATGGCGCCCTTGGGCATCAGGTTCGGATTCTCCGAGCCATGCAGCGCAAGCTCGCGTACGTGCGGGTAGTCCTGCTCGATCGCCTCTTGGTGGATCTGCTGTTTCGGCGAGATCGCCTTGGGGCGAATGAAGTCGATCGAGAGATAAAACAGCTTCTTGCGCTTGCCGTTGGGCAGCATGTTTTCGATGGCGGCGATCAGGCCTTCGGGCTGCAAGTCGCGGCTGCCCATGCCGAATGAGCCGGAGTAGAGCGGCGGCGCGTCGTCGGCATGGACGTAGGAGTCGAGCCCGAGGAAGGCGGGGCGCTCGGGATCGCGGCCGTTCTCCTGGCACTTGCTCACCGGCGCGCGGATCTCGCGCATCAGCGGCAGGTCGACCGCCCACGGCTGGTCTAGACGCTCGAGTACGGCGACGCCCTTCTTGCCCTTGATTGCGCGGCCGATCAGGTCCGCCGGGAAGGGCCGGAACATGACCAGATTGACGACGCCGACCTTGATGCCGCGCGTTTTGCGCAGGTAGTCCACCACCACTTCGGCGCTGGGTACGACGCTGCCCTGCCCGAGGATCAGGTAATCGGCATCTTCGGCGCGGTAGGTCATCACGCGTTCGTAGCGGCGCCCGGTGAGCTGGTAATATTCTTCAAAGGCCTTATCCGCAAGTTCTTTGATATGGTCGAAAAAGAACGGCCGCTGTGCTGCGACGCTCTGCATATAGGAGTCCTGGTTCTGGACGATACCTGCCATAACGGGATTATCGACGTCCCACAGTTCGGGTATGCGGCGGCGCGTTGGCCCGTAGATGAGCTTTTGAGCCGGCGTTGGCGTATTGATAATATCATCGGGGCGGCCCAGGTATTCCTTGATCAGCTCGCGCTCGGGAAGCAGGAGCGACTCGATGAGGTGGGTGGTCAGGAAGCCGTCCTGGGCTATTGCTCCGGGGGTGAGGGACAGCTCGGCAATTCTATGGGCGATGATGTTCAGGTCGGCCACGTGTTGCGCCTTTTTGGCGAAGAGCTGGAAAAAGCCCGTATCGTCGATGGCGTGGTAGTCGTCGTGGCCGGCGTGCACGTTCAGGGTCGATTTGGTCATGGCCCTGGCGCCTATATTGAGCACGTAGGTCAGCCTTTTGCCTACGGCAGCATAAAGAGATTCGTGCATGTAGGCAATGCCCTGCCCGGAAGAGAAGTTGGCTGCCCGCAGGCCGGTCATGGAGAGGCCGGCGGTGACGGCCGCTGCGGCGTGTTCCCCTTCCG
>JAGREL010000427.1 GCA_020446575.1 Novosphingobium sp.
TGGTCTGCCTGTTCCTGGGCGTCGGAGCGATTGCCGCGATCGGCACGCTGACCAGTTCGATCGAGCGTGAACTGGCGACGCGCGGACGCGCGATCCTCGGCGGCGACGTCGAAGTCCGGGTCTGGCAGCGCCGCCTTTCAGAGCCGGAGGCCGAGGCAGTGGCCGCGTTCGGCAAGGTATCGGACGGACTGCGCCTGCAGGCCATGGCAACGGCCGGCGACCTTTCCGCGCCGGTCGCGCTCAAGGCGGTAGACGCGAACTGGCCGCTGGTCGGCAACCTGCTGCTCAAGGACGGGCGCCGCGTCAGGGGCCCTCCCGAAGGGACGGTCTGGCTGTCCGAAGGCACGGCAGAACGGCTTGGCGTCATGCCCGGCGATACGGTCGGCATCGGCGGTGCGCCGCTCACCGTCGGCGGCATCATCGATCAGGAGCCCGAACTGCTGAGCGAAGGCTTCAATCTCGGCCCGATCGCCATTGTCGGCATCGACGTCCCCGTGCGAACCGGACTGACCGCGCCCGGCGCGATGTACCGCGTCAAGACAAGGGTGCAGCTGAGGCCCGGCCTCGATCCCCAGGCCGTCGTCGACGAGCTGGAACGCCGCTTTCCGGATGCCGGCTTCGAGTTTCGCACCCGCGACAACGCCGCGCCCAATACCGAGCGCTTCGTCTCGCGGATGGGCGAGTTCCTCGTGCTGGTCGGGCTTGCCGCACTGGTCATAGCCGGGATCGGCATCGGCGGCGGGGTCTCCTCCTATCTCGAAGCGCGGCGCGGCAGCATCGCGACGCTCAAGGTGCTGGGCGCGACCAGCGGCGATATCGCCCGCATCTACCTGCTGCAGATCGGCGCGGCAGCTGTTGCAGGAAGCCTTGCGGGCCTTGCCGCCGGAGTGCTGGTTACCCCACTGCTGGCCAGGGCTCTGGGCGATCTGCTGCCGGTTACGCCGGGCTTTGTCCTTGATGCCGGCGCGCTGGCGACAGCAAGCGCATACGGCCTGCTGGTGGCGCTGGTTTTCGCCGCGCCCCCTCTGGTCCGTGCCCGCACTTTCCCGGCGATGGCGCTGATGCGCGCCCGCGTTTCGCCGCTCGCCCTGCCCCGCAGGGAGCTGCTGCTGCCTGTCGGCCTTGGCCTTGCGGCAATCGTCGCGCTGGCACTGGCGAGTGCTGCGCAAGTGAAAGTGACGGCGCTGTTCCTCGCCGGCGCGGCGGCAATGCTGGCAATGCTGGGCGGCCTCGGCTGGGCGATCCGGCACCTCGCGATGCGCGTGCCCCGCCCCCGCGACCCGTTACTGCGCGCGGGGCTCGCCAATCTCCACCGCCCTGCCGCGCAGACCGGCGCGCTGGTCACTGCGCTGGGTTTCGGCCTGTCCGCGTTCGTGCTGCTGGCGGCGATCCAGACCAGTCTCGACGCCAACATCATGGCCCGAGTGCCGAGCCGCGCGCCGGATTACTTCGTGCTGGACGTACCGCGCGACCGGCAGGACGAGTTCCGCGCGGCGGTGCTGCATACCGTGCCGGGAGCGGATATCCGCATGGTCCCCAACCTGCGCGGCAAGATCCTTGCCTACGGGCCCGAAAAACGCATGACCCGCGTCGCCGACCTCAAGGAAATCCCCGATGATGCCTGGTTCCTGCGCGGCGAGCGCGGACTGACCTATTCCGAGGAATTGCCCGAAGGAAGCACGCTGGTGGAGGGCCAATGGTGGCCGAAGGATTATGCGGGCGAACCGCTGGTCTCGATCGATGAGGATCTGGCCAAAGCCACCGGCCTCAGGATCGGCGACAAGCTTACCATCGGCCTCCTCGGAGTGGAACGCACGACCCGGATCGCATCCTTCCGACGCCTCGACTGGGACAGCATGGGGTTCAATTACGTGCTGGTGTTCTCGCCCAACACGCTCGCCGATGCCCCGCACAACCTCGCGGCGACGATCGATGTGCCGTCCGGCGAACAGGGCAGCGGTCTGTTGCGGCGGCTGGCACAGGCCTTCCCGTCGACTTCGGTGGTGGAGACCGGAACCCTGCTCACCGACGCCCGCGCTCTACTGACGCAGATGTCGACGGCGATCCTCGCCGCGGCCTCGGTCGCGGTGCTGGCGGGGCTGGCGGTGCTGCTTGGAGCGATTGCGGCGGCCCGCGCGAGCCGGACCTATGACAATGTCATCCTGCGTGTGCTGGGCGCGAGCCGGCGGCAATTGCTGATGCTGCAGCTTGCCGAATACGGGCTGCTCGCTGCCGTATTGGCGCTGGTCTCGCTGGCTATCGGCAGCATCATCGCATGGGCGGTGATCGTCGAGATGTTCGAATTCGACTGGCTGCCCGACTGGCCGAGCGTCGTCGCCGTGCTCGTGGCCGGGCTGGCGGTGGTCATGGCCTTCGCATTGGCCGGCTCGCTGCCGCTGCTTCGCGCCAAACCTGCGCAGGCGCTTCGGGAACTCTAGGCGAGAGTCTCGCTGCTGGACGCGTCGGTCAATTCGCTTGGCAAAGGCAAGGATACCGAACTAGTCTGCTCCCATCGCGGACAGGCCATGCCTTTCTGGAACCAGGCCTTTCTGGAACCACGCTTTTCTGGAACAAGGGGAATACGCTCAATGTCGGGAAGTCACATGATACGGGCCTTGGATCCGGCGGAGCGGTTCATCTGGTTGCTCGACTGTATTTCCTGCGCGAATTTCGTGACACTGGCCGAATTGGCGGGGCAACCAGTTGACGAAGAGACCCTGCGGCGCGGGCTGGACCGGTTGCAAGCTAACCATCCGCTGCTTTCCGCACGCGTAGTGGAAGCGGACGATGGCACGGTTGCGTTCTACCGGGAGGAAGGCGCGCGCATTCCCCTGCACGTCGAGGAGCGGAGCGAAAACGACTGGCAAGCACCTATCGAGGCCGAGTTCAACGCAAGGTTCGACGATCCCGGCCGCCCCCTCATGCGCTGCAACCTCCTGAATCTGCCTGACCGTTCGGTACTGGCCCTGACTTTCCACCATGCCATTGCCGACGGACGATCGGCCTTTGTGCTGCTCTACGATCTGTTGCGGTTCTGTCTGCGCGGAACGGACGAGACGACGCCCCAGGGCGTTCCGCCCCCCCTGCATTCGCTGTTTCCGCCCGAATTCCGGTGGAAGGACCACCCTGAAAAGGCCGCCGAGCTTGCCCAACAGATGATGGGGGAACTGTTTCGCCACGGGCCGCCGGCCGAACTGCCCTTCCTGTGTCACGAGGAACCCACGAGAAAGCCGAGACTCAAACAGATCCGGCTGGACGCGGCGCAGGGACGGCAACTCCTGGAACGCTGCCGGGCCGAAGGTGCGAGCGTCCACGGGGCAATTTGCGCGGCGCAGCTGATTGCAACGCGCAACCTTTTTGAAAACGAGGACGCCAGGACACTCTACCTGATGTGTCCGGCCGACATACGGCCCTATCTCACTTCGGACATGGGCGAGCAGCTGAGCTTCTGCACGACTTTCCTGAGATCGACCTACCGGATCGAAAGCCAGCCCGCATTCTGGTCGCTGGCCCGTGAAATCGGCGGGGATTTGAAACACCGGCTTCAGCGCGGCGACGGGCACCTGACCTACGCATCGCTTCCGCTCGATCAGATCGGCTCGAGCGGCCCGGCCTTCGATGCCTTCGCCGCAAGTGTGGATCAGCTCCCGGCGGGATCGAACATAAGCAATGTCGGACGGATGCCGACGCTTGAAGACTGTCCGGAAGTCATTTCGATTTCCGGTGCCCTGTGCTCTCTCCCCAGGCATCTCGCGAGCCTGAATGTCAGCAGCTACAAGGACGAGCTGATCATCAACATGACTTTCGATGCGGCAAAATTCGCTCCGGAAATGGCGGACTTGCTGGCCGGCAATCTGCAGGACCTGCTTGGAAAGGCATCCGTGGAGCGCGAAACCGGCGCCGCAATCTAGCCTCGCCGATCACAAGCCCCGTCTGCGGTAGGCACCGGCTTCGGGCCGGGTGCCCTGCACCGGTCGAAAAACGCAGATGGTTTATGATCGGCCGATCGCTGCAGTTTACATAGCATTAACGCGCTTCTGTCAGAAGGGCTCGTGGAGCCTTCCGAAAGAAGCTGCGCATGTTGATCGAACCAGACCGATTTCAGGCTAACAACCTGACCGGGGCGAAATTTCATCCGGAACTTCGCCGCGCCGCGTTCTTCATCCCGCGGTTTTCGCTGGGCCCCGCAAGCACCAAGTTGATCCGCGGTCTGCGCAAGCGGCGCCCGCTTCCGGAACCGCCCGTTCTGGCGGACATTGCAATACGCGACGAATATATCCAGGGGCCGGACGGCGATTCCCTGCGGATCAGGGTCTTCAGCCCGGTTTCCTCAGACGGCCCGCGACCGGCGCTGCTGTGGATGCATGGCGGAGGCTTTGTCATCGGCCACCCGGAACAGGACCAGGCACAGAGCATCGAAATATGCCGCAAGCTGAACATGGTCGTTGCAGCGGTGAATTACCGGCTTGGGCCGGATTACCCGTTCCCCGCGCCGCTCGAGGACAGCTATGCGGCGCTGACCTGGCTTCATGCCCAGGCGAAGGAACTGAATATCGATACCGCGCGCATCGCTGTCGGAGGAGCCAGCGCGGGAGGAAACCTGGCTGCCGGACTGACGCTGCTGGCGCATGATCTCGGGGAGCCGCCGATTGCCTTCCAGCTGCTCATCTATTCCGGGTTGGACGATCGGACGAGCTTGCGCACCGACATCGATGAACGGCACTTCCGCTTGTGCGATACTCGCACCAGCCACTTCGGCTGGCGCACCTATCTCGGCAGCGAGCCCGGCGGAGCAGATGTCCCCGTCTACGCGGCACCGGCGCGCCGGCAGGACCTTCGCGGCCTTCCACCGGCCTGGATTGGAGTTGGCACCTGCGATCTGTTCCTTGAAGAGAACGTGGCTTACGCGATGCACCTGAACGAAGCGGGCGTCCCCTGCACTCTCGAAATCGTCGAAGGCGCCTTTCACGCGTTCGATCTGGTCGCGCCGAAGACCCGGGTCGTCGGCGATTTCCGGGAAAGCTATCTTGCCGCGCTTGGCGCGCACCTGTGGCCGGAACATTCGCACGATCGCAAAACCGAAACCCAGCATCCGGCCGGTGAGTTCGCGCGCGCCGACAGGGAATACGCCTCCTTGCCGATGTGACTGCGCGACAACCCGGAATCCGCTCCGGACCGCCCGGTTCCGCTTCCAGCGGCGAGCTGCTTCAAGCCACCCCTGCTTCAGGAAAAGACGTCCGCTTCCTCGCCCGGATTCTTGGGATCGGGACCGA
>JAGREL010000075.1 GCA_020446575.1 Novosphingobium sp.
CGACCTTCTTCGGCCCGATCAAATACGCGATCCTGCCCCAGCACCTGCGTCCCGGCGAAGTGCTGGCGGGAACCGGGTTGATCGAGGCAGGGACCTACATGGCCATCCTGGGTGGCACCATCCTGGCGGGCTGGATCGATGTCGAATGGGCCGCACTCGGCGTCGTGATCACGGCACTGCTCGGCTATGTCTCCAGCAGGCAGGTGCCCCCGGCCCCGCCCGTTTCGACGGATGAACCGCTCGACTTTCATTTCGTCCGCTCGTCGATCGCCTTGGTGCGCAACACGATGAGCGACCGGCGGGTCTATCTCGCAATCATGGCGATCAGCTTCTTCTGGTCGATCGGCGCCGTGCTGTTCATCCAGTTTCCGCCTCTCGCCAAGAACGTGCTCTGCGCGAGCAAGCAGGTCGCGAGCATCTTTCTCGTGATCTTCTCGGTAGGCGTTGCGATCGGCTCGATGTCGATCAACGCGCTGCTCAAGGGCTCCGTCTCGGCGCGCTACGCTCCGGCCTCGGTACTGGCCATGGCTGTCTTCGTGGCGCTTTTCCACCTCGTCTGCCGGGCGTGGAGCGTGGATGCCCCCGGCGAGTTGATGGACGTCGGCACCTTTATCAGCCGGCCGCTCGCCATACCGCTCCTGCTGACGCTGCTGTGCATCGCGATTTCCGGCGGTATGTTCGTGGTGCCGCTTTACGCCTTCCTGACCACCTTCGTCGACAAGTCTCAGACCGCCCGGACCATTGCCGCCAACAATATCGTCAATTCGGGCGCGATGGTCATCGGCTCGCTGATCGCCATCGCGCTGAGCGGGGTGGGCGTTCCGATCGTCGAGCAACTGCTGTTCGTTGCCGGGCTTTGTCTGGGTGCGGCCTGGCTCGGCAGGCTGCTGTTCAAGGCTGAAACCGCAGCGCTGGCGGCCTGACCGCCGTGGCGCTTCAGGAAATAAACGCCATGACCGCAAGGAAGCAGGCGCAGTAGGCCATGAGGAAATCCCGCAAGTCGGACTGGCCGAAGCGCCATTTGCCGCGGCGAACGGGCCGGGTCTGCTCACCCTTGCGGACATGGGGAGGAAGGCTGCGCAGGAACGGGTGGCCTGCGGTTTCGTCGAACAGTACGAGGGCGCGTCTGCGATTGCTCATGGTTACCGGGTTAACCCGGTATTTACCATCAGGCGAGGCCGGTAACCATGCTCCGCCCACCTTATCCCGTATCGGGACAGGATCGCAGCGATTGCCCGGATCGGATGACGGAAGTAGACCAAGGCCATGACCGGATCGGAGGCCATCAGCGGCGGACGCCTGCTTGTCGACTGCCTGCTTGCCCAGGGCTGCGAGCGCATTTTTTCCGTACCGGGCGAAAGCTTCCTTGCCGTGCTCGATGCGCTGCACGACACGCCGCAGATCGAAAACATTGTCTGCCGGCACGAAGGGGGCGCGGCGTTCATGGCCTGCGCCGACGGCTCGATAACCGGCAGGCCCGGCGTCTGCTTCGTCACGCGCGGAACCGGCGCCACCAACGCCAGCATCGGTGTGCTTGCCGCCCGGCAGGATTCGCAGCCGATGGTGCTGTTCGTCGGCGATATCGACCGGACCATGCGCGACCGAGAGGGATTTCAGGAGCTGGACCTGCCCGCAATGTTCGGCCCGCTCGCCAAGTGGTCGGCCCGGATCGACGATCCCGGCCGCATTTCCGAATATGTCTCCCGCGCATGGTCGACGGCGATTTCGGGACGGCCCGGCCCGGTCGTGCTGGCGCTGCCGGGAGACATGCTGACGCAGGAGGTTTCAGGCGTCGTTCCCTGGCCCGAGGCGGCCCGACCCGCGCAGGCCGTCTGCCCCGACGCCATGGAGGCCATGTCGCGCCTGATCGGCGATGCCTGCGCTCCCGTCGCCATTATCGGCGGGGCAGGCTGGAACGAGAAGGCACGCCACTATTTCGCCCAATTCGCCGAACGCATCGGCATTCCCGTAGCCGCCGCTTTCCGCCGGCAGGACGCCTTCCCGAATTCAAGTGGGGTATGGGCGGGCAATCTCGGCTATGGTCCCAATCCCAAGCTCGCACAGCGGGTCCGCGAAGCCGACCTGCTGCTGGTGCTGGGGGCACGGCTCGATGAAGCAACCAGCGAAAGTTATTCGCTGGTCACGCCTTTTCACTCCGACCAGTTGCTGATCCATGTCCACCCCGATCCGGAAGAGCTGGGCCGCGTCTACCGCACCGACCTGGCGATCTGCGCCGACATGGCGGAATTCGCCGAAGCGGCATGCCTGTGGGACGAGGATATCGTGCCTTTCGATGCCGGAAAGAAAGCCCATCGCGATTGGCAGGAATGGTCGACACCAGCCGAAAGCGAGGCAAGGCTGGACCTGGGCAAGTGCATTGCAGCGATGCGCGAAGCGCTGCCCGCCGATGCGATCCTGTGCAACGGATCGGGCAATTTCGCCATGTGGTGGCACCGCTACTGGCATTTCGACCATTTCCCGTCGCAACTGAGCCCGGCGTGCGGCGCGATGGGCTATGGCGTTCCGGCGGCTGTGGCCGCGGCACGACGCTTTCCCGAGCGCTGCGTCGTCGCGCTTGCCGGCGACGGCGATTTCCTGATGAACGGGCAGGAACTGGCAACGGCCGCGCAATATGGCTGCGACATTCTCGCGATCGTCGTCGACAATAGCGGTTACGGCACGATCCGCATGCACCAGGAGCGCACCTTCCCCGGCCGCGTCTCGGGTACGGAACTGAAAAGCCCGGATTTTGCCGCATTGGGGCGTGCCTATGGCGCCTGGGCAATGCGTGTGGAGAAGACAGCGGACTTCGCGCCTGCCCTGGCAGAAGCTCAGGCGCGCAAAGGGCTAAGGCTGCTTCACCTGGTTACGGACATGGAATTCATCAGTGCCAGTGGACACACCATAACCAGCCTCAGGAACGGAAACTCAGGCTGATTTCTCCGACAGGGCGATAATGTAGTCCCACTCCTTGGGTGTGATTTCTGCAACGGAGAGCCGCCCCAGCCTCACGAGTTCGATGCCTTCCAGCTTGGGATCTGCCTTGATTTCCTGGAGCGTCACTGGCCGCTTGAGCTTTTTCACCGGCTTGACCTTCACGGTATGCCACTTGCCCTCCGGATCGGTCGGATCGGTGATACCCGCCTTGCTGACGCGCACGATCCCTACGATCTCCTTGCCGATGTTGGAGTGGTAGAAGAAGGCTTGCTCGCCCACCTGCATGTCGCGCATGTTATTCGAGGCGCGGTGATTTCGCACGCCGTCCCACACCGCTTCCTTTTCCGCGACGAGGTCGTCCCAGCTGTATGCGTTGGGCTCCGATTTCATCAACCAGTAACGCTTGTTCTTGCTCATGCACCGCCTTCCAAATATCGCTGGCGTTTAGCCATAATCGCAGTTGCCGGATCGCGCCACCATGGACCTTGCCACTCTTCCCGTTCTCCGGCTCGACGACGACCCTGCCCGGCTGGCCGAGGATATCGGCGAAAGCTTCCGCGCCTTCGGCTTCGCCATGGTCGGAAATCACGGGATCGATGCCGATCTGATCGCGCGGGCCTGGCGGCTGACCCGCGAGTTCTTCGCCCTGCCGGAGGCGGAAAAGCGCAGCTACGCGATCGAGGGCATCTCCGGTGCGCGAGGCTATATCCCCTTCGGCACGGAGGTGGCCAAAGGCGCGACCGAGCACGACCTGAAGGAATTCTGGCACATCGGGCGCGACCTGCCGCCCGGCCACCCGCTGTCTGGATCGATGCCGCCCAACGTCTGGCCTGCCCGGCCGGAAGGATTTCGCGAAACCTTTTCCCGGCTCTTCGCGGAATTCGATCGCGTCGGCACGATCATACTATCGCGCATCGCCGTCGATCTCGGCCTGTCGCCGGACTGGTTCGAGCCGGCGATCGCCGACGGCAATTCGGTGCTGCGGCTGCTGCACTATCCGCCGATTCCGGAAAGCGCCGGCAATGCGATCCGCGCCGGCGCGCATGAAGACATCAACCTCATCACCCTTCTCCTGGGCGCGGAGGAGTCCGGCCTGGAGCTTCTCGGCAAGGACGGCAACTGGATCCCGGTTTCTCCGCCCGAGGGTGCGATGGTCGTCAATATCGGCGACATGCTCCAGCGGCTGACCAACCATGTGCTGCCTTCGACCACCCATCGCGTGCGCAATCCGCAAGGAGAAAAGGCAGGCATCAGCCGCTATTCGATGCCCTTCTTCCTTCACCTGCGGAGCGATTTTCGGTTCCGGACGCTCCCGCAATGCATAGCGGCCGACAATCCGGATCGTTACCCCGTATCAATCACCGCCGATGACTATCTGCAGGAACGTTTGCGCGAGATCGGCCTGAGGAAATAGACGGTTTCCGCGGCTTGGCGACGGCGCCAGCTTTCTGCCGGCCAGCCAAAGGTTCTATGCTTAACGGAAATTTCAGACCGAAATTCTAAGAATGGCCCTTCTTGCATAAGGGGCCATCCGCCTTGACGAAGACCAGATTCGCGCTTGGAAAACGCCGCGATCGCAAGGCATCCAGCATCGGCAGTGCCGAGCGCGACGTCGTTGCGCTTGGAGTTGCGACTGCCGCGATCATCCTGTTTGTCGGGACAGGCGGGGCCGTCGTCCCGCAAGTGGTCCGGTCGCTGGCGGGCTACGGGCTCGGTCCGGACAAGATACTGGTCAATGCCCTGCTGCTGAACATCGCGCTGATCGTTTTCGGCTGGCGCCGCTACCGACAGCTTCTCGAGGAAGTCGAAGAACGTCGCAAAGCCGAGGAACAGGCGCGAATCCTCGCCGAAACGGATTCGCTGACGGGCTGCCTCAACCGGCGCAGCATCAACAGCGCTGGCAATGCGATGCTGGCGGGATTGGGCACCCGAGGCCAGCGCCTCGCCTTCATGATGATTGACCTCGACAATTTCAAGCGAGTCAATGATTTCAACGGTCATAGCGCCGGCGATCTGGTCTTGCAGCAATGCGCCAAGCGGATCGCCAAACTGCTGCCCGAACAGTCCCTGATGGCCCGGATCGGCGGCGACGAATTCGCTATCGTCGTTCCTTTCGAGAAATCACGCGTACAGACCATAGACCAGCTGGCTGCAGCGATCGTCGAACACATCTCCAAGGTCCTGGAAATAAACGGAGTCAGTGTCGAAGTGACCGCCTCGCTCGGCATTGCCGACAATGACATGGGACGTCGTCCAGACGGGAGTGCGGCCGACGCCGAGACATTTCTGCACATGGCCGATATCGCGATGTACCAGGCCAAGAAGCAAGGGCGGAACCATTATCTCTGGTTCGAGGACGCGATGGAGAGCGAACTGCGATTCCGCAGCGAAATCGAGGCCGGGATACGCCGTGGCATCCCGCTGGGCGAATTCGTACCGTACTACCAGCAACAGATAGACTTGCAGACCGGCGAGCTGACGGGTTTCGAGATGCTGGCACGATGGAACTCGCCGACGCTTGGCGTGGTAAAGCCGGACACCTTCATTCCCGTCGCCGAAGCGATCGGCGCAATTGGCGAATTGTCCGAAAGCGTCATCGCGCAGGCACTCGAGGATGCAAAGGACTGGGATTCGCACCTGACCCTCGCTGTCAACATCTCTCCCCTGCAGCTTCGCGATCCGTGGTTCGCGCAAAAGCTTCTGCACCTGTTGACCCAAGCCAATTTTCCGCCGAAGCGCCTGGAAATCGAGATCACCGAGAGCTGCCT
>JAGREL010000428.1 GCA_020446575.1 Novosphingobium sp.
ATTTCGGCGTCGTCGACGGTCCGCTGGGCGTTGGCGCGCCAGACCTCTTCCGCGGCATCGAAATTGGGGTAGATGCCGACCAGGTCCATCTTATCTAAGTCAATAAAATCAAGTCCTTGGGGGTCGGTGACACGACCGCCCATGACAAGGTGGAGTTTCTGCATATCTCAATCGCCTCCTGGGAGAGAAGAACGATTCGCAATACCGTTGTGCAGGTGCGAACTGCAAGCCTTAACGGCGCATTTTCGATTTCAGTTCTGTTGCCTTTCGGGCAAGGCTCCTGCCGGCATTGGAAGCGACTTCCTCCGCTGTGTCGATGAAACGCCCGGCCTGACCGGCCGCCGCCTCGCCATAGCCGCCGAGGCGGTCGGCGGCGGCGCTGCCGCGCTGGCGCAGATCGGATCCGGCGGATTCGGCCCGTTCCAGGGCATGACGTCCGAATGCAAGGCCGGAGACGCTGGCCAGTTCGGCCAGATGCACTGCATGTTTGGCCAGCCTTCGGCCCCTGCCTTTGGGTATCAGGGCGCCGGCGATCAAGCCGATGGCGATGCCGCTCGCGATCGTCAGGCCGGGATGTTCGCGCACGAAGCCGGTAGCGGTCTCGATCAGGTTGGGGGAAGGTGCTGCTTCGGGTTCCTCGACGGCTTCTTCTTCCTGAGGCAGCTCCTCGGGGACAATGTCCGGATCTTTTTCACTCACTTTGCGAATCTCCTCGCTCGTCGGTTTCGACATCATGCCCCAGCAACTCCTCCAGCCAGGCGATGATAGGGTTTCGCAAGAACCAAAGCGCCAGTGCTCCCAGGGTTCCCGCAATGACTCCCTTGTTCTGCTCGGCGATCTCCATCGCCTCGTCGAATGCATCGCGGGCTTCCTGACCCAGCCTGTCGGCAATTCGTCCGCCTACGCCGCGCGCTTCGAGATCGGACCTGATCTGAATGACCCGTGATTCGAATGCGTCGCGTGCGGCATCTCGCACCGCCCGGTCGGCGTGGACCTGGTCCGCGAGCCGGGCCATCACTCGGGCCCTTTGTCGGACAGCGTGACAGTCATGCGCCGCCACCGGCCGGCTGCCAGAAGCCCGCTGAGTGCCGACAGAAGAAACAGGCCGCCGACCACGACAGCCGTCGCGCCCCAGGCCGTCAGCGGGGGCGTCAGTGCAAGGACAAGCCCGAAGGTCAGTGCCATGAGCGCAAAGAACGCCAGCACCGCGGCCAGCAGGCCGAGGGTTGCAATGCGCTTGGTCTCCTGCCCGGCAAAGGCGGCGCGGGACTTCTGGTAGGCGAATTCGGCTTCGGCCAGCGCGCGCGCGTCTTCGGCAAGCTGACGCAGATCCTCTGGCAGAGACCTTTCTCTGGCTTCGCTCAGAGTCTCGGCGATCGACGGCTCGCTCTCTTGCATCGGTTGTTGTCAGCCCCCCGCGATTCAGGTCCGCGTTATTCGTTCGATCCCCTGAACAGGCGCGCCAGCAGGAAACCGGCCGCTGCCGCCATGCCGACGGCGAGGGCGGGACTCTTGCGTACGAATTCCTTGGCGTCCTCGCCGAGTTCGTTGAGGTCCTTGGCATCGAGCCGGGTCGCCGCGTCCTGCATCGAGCGCGCGGCAGATCGGGCGTAGTCGCCGTATTTCGCGCCGAGCTTGTCGTCGATCGTCGGAGCGTTTTCCTCGACCATCTTGCCGAACGAAGAGATGGCCTTGCTGGCGCCGGCCTTGCCTTCCTTGGCGAATTCGAAGGCCTTCTCCTTCGCCTCGCTTCCTTTCGCGCGTGCTTCGTTTGCCCATTCGCCGCCGGTTTGGCTGGCCTTTTCGCGATATGCGCCGGCCTTCTCCTGTGCTTCCTTGCCGAGCGCTTGCGCACCGGCCTTTGCTTCTTCGACGGCCTTGGCGAAATGGGATTTCGCGGCGTTCTCTGAGGTCGGCTCCGGTGTCGTGTCCGGATTTGGCGTGACTTTGGTCTCGGGCATCGTTTCGGTCCTCGTTTCGCCCCGCGCGGGGCCGTTCAATGCGATATGGGTACATCTTACCATATCACAACTCGCCTATAATGCTGCAACGCAACTTGCCTCACAAAGTTCCGCTGCTAAGACCGCCCCAAGCTCAGCCCGATACGCCTATTCCGGAGATCATAAAGCAATGACCGCGATCATTGACATCCACGGCCGCGAAATTCTCGACAGCAGGGGCAATCCCACGGTCGAAGTCGACATTCTGCTCGAAGACGGCAGCTTCGGCCGGGCAGCGGTGCCGTCCGGCGCATCGACCGGGGCCCATGAAGCGGTCGAGCTGCGTGACGGTGACAAGTCCCGCTTTCTCGGCAAGGGTGTGCTCAAGGCCGTGGAAGCGGTCAACGGTGAGATCGGCGATGCCCTGAGGGGCCTGGATGCCGAAGACCAGCGCGATGTCGACCTTGCCATGATCGCGCTCGACGGCACCGAGAACAAGGGCCGGCTAGGCGCCAACGCCATCCTCGGCACCAGCCTCGCGGTTGCCAAGGCGGCTGCGAACGCTCGCGGTCTGCCGCTCTATTCCTATGTCGGTGGCGTTTCCGCCCATGTCCTGCCGGTGCCGATGATGAACATCATCAACGTCGGCGAACATGCCGACAACCCGATCGACATCCAGGAATTCATGATCATGCCCGTCGG
>JAGREL010000429.1 GCA_020446575.1 Novosphingobium sp.
AGCAACCAGAGCAACCAGAGCAACCAGAGCAACCAGAGCAGTTCGCGAAACCAGGCGGCCACCCGCGTGGAGAACCGTGGCGATTATCGTGCCAGCCGGATCGACAATCGCAGCGAGCAGCGCGCATCGCGGGTCGAAAACCGTGGCGACTGGGGCGCACGGCGCGCGGCCAATAACGGCAATGTCCAGCGCGCCGACCGCATCGACAGGAGCACGGAACGCGCAGCCCGCCAGATCGAACGCCGTGGCGATAACCGTGCCAACGCGGTCGACCAGCGCAGCGAAAGGCGCGCCGACGCTATCCGCGATGGAAATCGAGGTGAATACGCCCAGCGCGACTACAACAAGGGCGATCGTACCCGGGAGTGGCAGCGCAACCGCACCTATTCCGACCCCAACCGCAATCGCACCTATCGGGACGACCGCCGGGACAACAACTGGCGCGACAATGACCGACGCGACAATCGCCGCTATTCCGACGGGCGCGATAATCGCCGCTGGGATCGCGACTGGCGCCGCGACAACCGCTACAACTGGCGCGACTATCGCAGCAGCCACCGGAAAACCTATCGGCTCGGCCGCTACTACGCGCCCTATCGCGGCTACAACTACAGCCGGCTGAGCATTGGCTTCTTCCTGGGCTCGGCGTTTTACGGCAACCGCTACTGGATCAACGATCCCTGGTATTACCGGCTGCCCCCGGCTTATGGGCCCTATCGCTGGGTTCGCTACTATGACGACGCCCTGCTGGTGAATATCTACACCGGCGAAGTCGTCGACGTGATATACGATTTCTTCTGGTAAATCGGTCCGTCCGGAAGCCCCTGACCGGAACAAGGACCGGAGAGAGAGCCCCCGCCCCTTACGCGGGGGCTCGACCGTTTGGGCTCAGCGCCTGGCTGACAGCATGCGCCGCATGGTCCCGTCACGATCGACGAACTGGTGCTTGAGGGCAGCGGCCACATGCAGCGCGAACAGCAGCAGCATGAGGCCTGCCAGCAATTCGTGGACTTCATGAAAAACCCCGGCGGTTGCCTGGTTCTTTGCAAGGGGAAGCCCGGGAATCTCGAACAGGCCGAAGAAACCGACCCCGTGGCCGCCGCTGAACGCCGAGACCATGATCCATCCCACAAGCGGAATGGCGATCATCAGGAAATAGAACACGAAGTGCACCACCTTGGCGAGCGCCACTTCCCACGCCTTGAGCGAATCCTCGAAAGGCGGTGGGGGATTCATCAGGCGCCAGATGATCCGCAGCACCGTCAGGAACAGGATCAGCATGCCGTTGGCCATGTGATAGCCGACAAGTTGCGCCTCCTTCGCCTTGGGCGCATCCTCGGCCGACCAGACCAGTACAAAATTCAGCAGGATCAGGACCGTGAGGATCCAGTGAAAGGCGATGGCGACGCGAGTGTAGCGCGCGTCCGCTGAGCGCTCTGTTTCCATGGGGCGGAACTTGGAACAAAGTCCGGGGCCCTGCAAGCCGCTTTTCGGCCGGCCCGTTCTCCTCTAGGGATTGTCCGGGAATGGCAACCACCTGACACTCCGCACCCAAAGCGATGAACGATCTAGCTCCGGCCCCCGACAAGGCAGCTCTCGCAAAGCTTGGAAAGGTCGTGCGCGAACGGGTCGTCAGCGACCCATCGGTCTATAAGGTGCCGGTCGACAAGGCCGAAATCTTCGCCGTTTCCGAATTCCTCAGCCTCGAGGAATGCGAGCACCTCGTCGAAATGATCGACAACGTGGCGAGGCCATCGGAGGTTTTCGAGGAAGTCTATCAGGCGCAATACCGCACCAGCTATTCCGGTGACGTCGATCCCAACGACAGCTTCGTGCGCATGATAGAGCGCCGGCTTTCCGACTTCCTGGGCATAAACGTGGCCTGGGGTGAATCCGTGCAGGGCCAGCGGTACGAGCCCGGCCAGGAATTCAAGGATCATTGCGACTGGTTCGACACCAAGTCCGGCTACTGGCGGGAAGAGAAGAGGCGTGGCGGGCAGCGCAGCTGGACGGCGATGGCCTATCTTAACGATGTCGAGGAAGGCGGGGCAACCGAATTTCCCAACCTTGGCGTAAGCATACCGCCGCAACGGGGGACACTGATCATCTGGAATAACGCCCTGCCCGACGGCCTGCCCAACCCCGACACGATCCATTCCGGCAAGCCGGTGGTTCGCGGCGTCAAATACATCGTCACCAAATGGTACAGGACCAGGCCATGGAGCTGAGGCGGCGATCGCGCTTTCACCTGACAGTCGTTTTCGCCGCGCTGAGCCTTGCGCTGAGTTCGTCCTGCGCGGATGCGACTGGCGGCCCGGCGCGAAGCCAGTCCGCGCTCGTTTCGGAAGATGATCGTCTCGATTACGTCTTTGCTGACGATGCCCGTCGCGAAGACGCAGTCAATCCGCTCAACATGCTCTATCGCGGCGAGGCTGTGGATCCGGAGGTCTTCGCGCAGCTGTTCACTGACACGCTTGCGCGGCGTCAGCTCTCGTCCGCGAGGCAAAGCCTGTCAGAGCTTCGCGGCATAGACCGGGCGCACCTCAACCCCAGGAAGCAGCTTTCCTACGACGTTTTTTCCTATGAAAAACGCGAGGAAGCCGCGTGGCTGAAGCCGGACATGCGTGCGCTCACATCGGTGCGTCCGTTCAACCATTTCGGTGGGCTCCACATCGAGTTCCCCTCGCTGATGTCCAGCAGAGGCGCTATCAATTTCGAAAGCGAGGCCGATTATCGCCGCGCACTGATGCTCGACGCCGCTTTCGCGAGAGTGCTCGACAACGCCACCGCCAAGTTCCGCGAAGGAATGAAGACAGGTGTCGTCGAAACGCAGCTGACGGTGCGCAACATGATCGCACAGATCGACGCGTTGCTCGCCCAGCCGGTTGAACAATCCCCGTTCTACTCGCCGGTTTTGGAATTTCCCGAAAGCGTACCGGCTAGCCGCAGGCCGAAGCTTCGCCGGGCGTTTGCGAACAGCATCAGCCGCACAGTCTATCCCGCCTACGGGCGGTTCCGCGTGTTTCTGGCAGAGGAATACCTGCCGGCTGCCCGAGAGTCCGTAGGACTTTCAGCGATGAAGGGAGGCGCATCGCTGTATCGCCGGCTTATCGAACGCGAAACCACCCTGCGCCTCGATCCTGAGGAAGTTCATCGGCTCGGCCTGTCCGAAGTCGCCCGCATCCGGCTGGAGATGGAGTCTGTGCGCCGGGAAATGGGTTTTGAAGGAACGCTGCACGAATTCTTCGAGCACATCCGCACCGACCCGCAATTCCATCCCGCGAGCCGGAAGGAACTCGAGCAGGGTTTCGCCCGGATCGGTCGCGAGGTCGACCGCCAGATACCTCGCCTTTTCACACACGTCCCGAAGACGCCGCTCCTGATTCAGCCTTATCCGGCATATCGCGAGAAGTACGAGCCTGGCGGCAGCTACCAGCAGGGTTCGTCCGATGCCAAGCGACCGGGAATATTCTATTTCAACAGCTACGATCTGCCGAGCCGCTACCTTACGGGAATGACGACCCTGTATCTTCACGAAGGCTCGCCGGGGCACCATTTCCAGATAAGCCTGGCGCAGGAGGACGAAAGCCTGCCGGACTTCCAGAAGTTCGACGGCAACAACGCCTTCGTCGAAGGCTGGGCGCTATATGCCGAAACGCTGGGTTACGAGATGGGCTTCTACAAGGATCCGGGTCAGCGCTGGGGCACGCTCGACGACGAAATGCTGCGCGCGATGCGGCTCGTAGTCGACACCGGCATTCACGCCAAGGGCTGGAGCCGGGAACAGGCGATCGACTACATGCTCGCCAATTCCGGCATGGGACGCACCGACGCGACTTCCGAAGTGGAACGCTACATCGCAAACCCCGCCCAGGCACTATCCTACAAGATCGGTGCGCTCACGATCCAGCGGCTGCGGCGCAAGGCGGAGCGCGAGCTGGGCGACAAGTTCGACATCCGCGAATTCCATGATCAGGTGCTGGATTCGGGCGCCCTGCCCCTGCCGATCCTCGAGGAAAAGATCGAAAGCTGGATAGCGAACAGCCGCTAGGACAATCAGCCGCGCCCGGCAGCCTCGGCCAGGCGCGCCTCGACGTGGCCGAGGCGTTCGAGCAGCCGGTCGATACGCCGCTGCAACCGGATGATTTCGAGCTGGGTGCGCAAATTCACTTCGTAATCGTGACGCGCCGCGATCCGGTCCTTCGCCGACTGGCGGTTCTGGCTCATCATGATCACGGGCGCCTGGATCGCGGCCAGCATGGAAAGCATCAGGTTGAGGAAGATATAGG
>JAGREL010000076.1 GCA_020446575.1 Novosphingobium sp.
GCGCATCAACGACACCCACGGCCACGAAGCCGGCGACCGCGTCATCAAGGTGATCGCCGATACGCTCGCGAAGATCGCCAACAACAGCTGCTTCATCGCCAGGCACGGGGGCGAAGAGTTCGTCCTGCTGTTCCGGAACATGTCGATCGCCGATGCAAAGGCCCGGCTGGACGAGGTCCGCGAACAACTGGCGGAACGACGGCTGATCAACCGAAAGAACGACGTGCCATTCGGCCAGATCACTTTTTCCGGCGGTGTGGCCGACGTCTTCGCCTTTCAGGACCCCGGCGCCGCGCTCAGAGCAGCCGACGAGGCTCTCTACATCGCCAAGGAAAACGGGCGGAACCGGATCGTCCTGGCCGGCTCCTGACGGGATGCAGCCGGCGGTCATCAGCCGCCCCATAGACCTGCGGGCACCCACGACATGACGAACAAATATGGTTTCCGCGGAAATCATATTCGCCAACCGTTTCCCGAAACCCGAAACTAACTCTCTAAAGCGAAACAGGGGGCCACGTTCCGCTTGCAGTCCCGGCCCGTCCGCTCTCCTCCTGGCCGTGCTTGCGCTGGGCCCGCCCACCATGATTGGGGGGTGGGCGGGCCCGAAAACCCTCCCGAACGCTATCGGCCCATGAGTGAAGCCAGGATCAACCGATTCTGCCCGGGCCGCGCTCCATCCGCTCGACTTGCTCCTTGGCTTCCTTCAGACCCAGCCCGGTTGCCTCACGCAGTATCTTGATCGCTTCGATCTTCTCGCGTCTGCGCAGGGCATCTTCGATCCGCGCCCGGGTGTCGCCGGACAGCCGCGGCGGATCGAGAGGCATCGGCGGCGGCCCGTCGAGATTCTCGCGACCGGCTTCGGTGTGCTCTCGCGCCTTCCTGTAACCATAGGCGAATCCGGCCACCACCAGGAACAGCGACCACACAACGATCGCCGAAGCCCAGTGCTCGCGCAGGAAATCGCCCATGTTTGCCACCCTCCATGCCTTCGCGGACCACCCCGGCGGTCAGAGCATGACTTCGAGTTCCACTCGCACCGATGCGATCAGCCAGCGTCCGCCGTCCTTGCGGTAGGTATCGTACACGCTCGCATAGGCAAGCCCGGATCCGGGCAGGTCCGGCCTGTTTTCCTTGATGAAGGTCTCCTGCCGCCAGACGCCGGTCGCGTTCTCGGCGTCCTGGAATTCGATTTCCGGAATGGTGACGATGTGCAGCAGCATCTTCAGCGGCGCGAAATTCTGCTGCATCATGGCGATGATGGTGTCCCGCCCCCGCAGTGGCCTGACTTCCGCACCCAGCACCTTGCCGGTGGGCGACATGTCGAGCAGGAAATCCTCGGTCAGGATCTCGGCGAGCTCGGCAAAGCGGTGGCCATCGATGCGGCGGCAATATTTCGCGCGAAGCAGCTTGATGTCTTCGATGGCCAGCAGGCGATCGAGCCCTTCGGGGCCGGCATTGCTCATCTGCTTGTCCTCCCTGCCTTGTTCCTTGCTTCAACGCCTCGGTGCCGTGGCCAAAGCGGAATTCGTCCGGCTCAGAGGCTGAGGAACAATCCGGCGAGCGCCGCGCTCATCAGGTTGGAAAGGCTGCCAGCGATCAGGGCCCTGATGCCGAGCTTGGCGATCAGCGGCCGCTGATTCGGAGCAAGACCACCCGTCACCGCCATCTGGATCGCGATCGATGAGAAATTGGCAAAGCCGCACAAGGCAAAGGTCACGATGGCGACGGTGCGTTCAGAAAGCTCCGTCATCTGCCCCAGCTCTATAAAGGCGACGAATTCGTTGAGCACCACCTTGGTGCCGAAGAAACTGCCGGCGCGCAGGGCCTCCGCCCAGTCCGGCACGCCAAGCAGGTAGAATACAGGCGAGAACACATAGCCCAGCAGCGACTGGAAGGTCACATTCTCGAACCCCGCCAGCCCCGCAAGCCAGCCGACAAGGCCATTGGCCAGCGCCACCAGCGCAACGAAAGCGAGCACCATCGCACCGACCATCACGGCGAGCCTGACGCCGGTCTGCGCGCCTTGCGAGGCAGCCATGATGATATTGGCCGGCCGCTCCTCACCTTCGTAGAGCGCGACTTCCGCGTCCGAGATGGCGTCGACGTCGAGCCGCTTCGGGTCCGGCATGATCAGCTTGGCCATCAGGATTCCGCCCGGCGCCGACATGAAGGCGGCGGCGACCAGATAGTCTATACGGATGCCCATGCTGGCATAGGCGGCCAGGATCGTGCCTGCGACGCCTGCCATGCCGACACTCATCACGCAGAACAGCTGGGACGGGGCAAGGCCCGCAAGATAGGGGCGGATCACCAGTGGCGATTCCGACTGGCCGACAAAGATGTTGGCGGCAGCGCTGAGGCTTTCGACCTTGCTGATGCCGGTGATCTTCTCCAGCCCGCCGCCGATCCAGCGCACGGCCAGCTGCATCACGCCGACATGATAGAGGATTCCGATCAGCGCGGCGAAGAAGACGATCGCCGGCAGGGCCTGAAGCGCGAACATCTGGCCGAGCGAATCATTGGCCAGCGGGCCGAACAGGAATTCGGTGCCCTTGTGTGCGTAGCCGAGCAGGCTCGAGACAGCGAACGCCACGGCTTGCAGGGCCCGGTTGCCCGGCGGGAAATAGAGCACCAGGGCGGCGACACCGGCCTGCAGTGCGAAAGCGGCCCCCGCCACGCGCGGCCGGATCGCCTTGCGGTCGGCGGACAGCAACACGGCAATGGCAAGGATCAGCACAATGCCCAGCAGGCTGTAGACGACGTGCATCTTCGGTATTTCCCCCGGCCAGTGCCCTGAGCCAACCGTGGTAATCGCGGCCATGCCATGCGCCTAGTGCAAATCTCTCCGGCTGCGGCTAGAGCCTGACCATGACGCCGCCGATGTCACCGCAAAGCGCTCCCTCGCCGCCTTCGCTCATGCTCTTTTCGGCGTTCTACGGCGGCATGGTGACGATTGCCGGCGTGCTGGGTGCCAAGCAGGTCGCTGTCGGCCCGCTCGCGGTGGAAGCCGGCATCTTTCCATTCCTGATCCTCGTCGGCATTTCGAGCGGCATCGCCGAGCTCCACGGCAAGCAGTATGCGGCGCGGCTGGCGCGCTTCGGTCTGGTGCCGCTGGTCGCCGCGATCCTGCTCACGCTGTTCGTCCTGCGACTGCCGACCGATCCCGGCATGTACGAGCCTGCCAAGGAAGCCTTTCCGGTCATTCTCGGGCAGAGCTGGCGCATGATGGCGGCGGGCATCATCGCCTATGCGGTGTCGCTCACGCTCAACATCTGGATCTTCTCGCGGCTCAGGCGAGCGGACGGGCGTTTCGTCGGACTGCGCGGTTTCGCCGCCGCGGCCCTGTCGCAGATCGCCGACACGGTGGTCTTTATCAGCATTTCCTTCTATGGCGTGCGCCCCATCGCGGCGATCATGGTCGGACAGATGACGGCCAAGGTCGTGCTCTCGGCAGTGCTGGTGCCCGTGGTTATCCAGCTGGTCGTGCACGGGGGGCGACGGCTGGACGCGCCAAGCTGAAATGGCTTTCAATCGCGCAAGAGGGGGCTAAAGGCGCTCACATGTCGAATCCGCACGATCCCGCAATGCTCGCCAAGGCCGAAACGCTCACCGAGGCGCTGCCCTACCTGCAGCGCTACGCCGGGCGTACCTTTGTGGTGAAATACGGCGGTCATGCCATGGGCGACCCCGATCTCGCCCACGACTTCGCCGAGGATGTGGTGCTGCTCAAGGCAGTGGGCATCAACCCGGTGGTCGTGCACGGCGGAGGGCCCCAGATCGGCGCAATGCTCAAGAAGGTCGGTGTCGAATCGCAATTCGTCGACGGGCTTCGCGTTACCGATGCGCAGACGGCGCAGGTTGCCGAGATGGTCCTGTCCGGCGCGATCAACAAGGAGATCGTCAGCTGGATCACCAAGGCAGGCGGCAAGGCCATCGGCCTGTCCGGCAAGGACGGCGGGCTCGTCACGGCCAAGAAGCTGACCCGCACCACCAAGGATCCGGACAGCAATATAGAGCAAGTGCTCGATCTCGGCTTTGTCGGTGAGCCGGACCATATCGATACAAGCGTGCTGGAGACGATCTCGGCTGCAGGCATGATCCCGGTGGTCGCGCCGATCGCACCGTGTGCCGACGGTTCGACCTACAACATCAATGCCGACACCATGGCCGGCGCCGTCGCTGCGGCGCTGCATGCGGCGCGGCTCTTCCTGTTGACCGATGTCCCCGGCGTGCTTGACAAGCAGGATAATTTGCTCACCGATCTCAGACCTGCGGACATCGCCCGGCTTCAGCAGGACGGCACAATCTCGGGAGGCATGATTCCGAAGCTGGAAACCTGCATCCATGCCGTGGAAGCGGGCTGCGAGGCGGCGGTCGTGCTTGACGGCCGGGTGCCTCACGCCATGCTGATCGAGATATTCACCTCGACCGGCGCGGGCACGCTGATCCGGGCTGGTTAGAGTCTGCCTTTCGGGAAGGAAATAGTTGGAATGCGCCGAGAAACACCGATTTTGCGAAGCCTGATCGCGGCGGCAGCTTCGATCGGCTTTCTCCTGCTTTCCGGTTGCGGAACGCACGATACCGCTTCCAATCCCGTCAGCGCCGAAAGTTCCGAAGCGCCTGCCGCCCAAGGTTCCGAAGCAGCCGACGCTCCCGCCGAAAAGCCGCTCGACTACACTGCCCTCAGCGAGCGCGATGCGCCGGAACGGTTGCTCGGCTTCTACGCGGAGGCGCTGCACCGCAAGCAATGGTCGGCCGCAGCCCTGGCCTGGGATTCCGGCGCGGGCATTTCGGCGGAAATGCTGCAATCGGCCTATGACAAGCTTGAGTCACCCACCCTCGCCATCGGCAAGGGCTCGAGCGAAGGGGCGGCCGGTTCGCTGTTCTACGAAGCGCCGGTCGTTCTCGATTTCGGAGACGGCGGCGAAACCCTGCAGGGTACGATCACCTTGCGCCGCGTGAACGACGTTCCGGGCGCAAGCGAAGAACAGCTGAGCTGGCGGATCAGAAACAGCACGATCGGGCCGGAGCGCTAGGAGTTTCCGCAGCGCGCCCGCACACAGCAGCCCAAGTAGTGGATGCCTGATCCGCACCGGCTTGCGGCGAATGCCTGCGCTCGTCTATCAGCGCCCGGTCCCCTCCCCCAGAAAGGATCGGCAGGTGCTGTTTTACACACTGTTCGAAATCGTCGGCTATCTGATCAACATCATCGTCATACTGGTGATCGTGCAGTTCGTGATGAGTCTGCTCATCGCCTTCAACGTGGTGAACATGCACAACGATTTCGTCGCCGCCATCTGGCGGGCGATCAATGCTCTGCTCGACCCGATTCTCAAGCCGATCCGGCGGATCATGCCCAACACCGGCGCGATCGATTTCTCACCGCTCGTGCTGATCATCGGCCTTCAGATCCTCAGGATAGTCCTGCGGAACCTGGCATACGCCTCGATGTAGCGGAGCACCCATGAGCAACGCAGATATCATAGACGGCAAGGCTTTCGCCGAAGGGCTGCGGGGCCGCGTCGCCGAACTGGCTGCATCGTTCGAGCAGGCCGCCGGACGCAAGGCGGGTCTCGCGGTCGTGCTTGTCGGCGAGGACCCCGCGAGCGAGATCTATGTCCGCAACAAGGGCAAGCAGACGATAGCCTGCGGCATGGAAAGCATGGAACACAGGCTTCCCGCCGACACGCCGGAGACCGATCTGCTCGCGCTGGTCGAGCAGCTCAACAGCGATCCCGCCGTGGATGGCATCCTCGTCCAGTTGCCGCTGCCCGATCATATGGACGAGCAGAAGGTGATTGCCACCATCAACCCCGACAAGGATGTTGATGGCTTCCACGTCATCAGTGCCGGCCGGCTTGCGGTGGGCCAGAAGGGCTTTGTCGCCTGCACGCCTCTGGGCTGCCTCATGCTGCTGAAGGACCGGCTGGGCGATCTGTCCGGGCTCGACGCGGTCGTCATCGGACGCTCGAACATTGTCGGCAAGCCGATGGCGCAGCTCCTGCTTCGTGAAAACTGCACCGTCACCATCGCCCACAGCCGCACAAAGGACCTGCCGGAAGTCGTCCGCCGCGCCGACATCGTCGTAGCCGCGGTCGGCCGGGCGGAAATGGTGAAGGGCGACTGGGTCAAGCCGGGAGCCACGGTGATCGATGTCGGCATGAACCGCCTGCCACCCACCGAAGACAAGCCGAAAGGCAAGCTTGTAGGCGATGTCGATTTCGCCGAAGTGTCGCAAGTCGCCGGTGCGGTTACGCCGGTGCCCGGCGGCGTCGGCCCGATGACCATTGCCGTGCTGCTGAGGAACACGATCGTGGCGGCGCATCGCAATGCGGGACTGGAACTGGCCGAGGACGCCATCTGATGCGTATATGGCTGGCGGCGATGCTGTCGCTCGCGGTGGTTTCCGGCACCGCAACAGCAAGCGATCGTGGCCCGCCCGGCGGGCGGCACCGCAACAGCTACGCCAATCCGTCAGCCCTGATCGCAGCCGAGATCGCCCTGGCCCAGCTGACTCGCGAGAAGGGGCAATCGGCGGCCCTGCGCGAAACCGCTGCCCGCGACGCGACAATGCTGGTACCGGAACCCGTCAATGCGGACGACTGGCTCAAGGACCGGCCCGATCCGCCAAAGCCCGTCGACCGATATACGGAAGCGGTCTGGATCAGTTGCGACGGCAGCTACGGCGTCGTGGAAGGCAGCTGGACCGGCGCCGATACCGGCGGCGAGTTCGCTGCAGTCTGGCAGCGTCAGGAAGACGGACAGTACAAGTGGCTGTTCAGACACCCCGTCGGCAACACCGGTGCATCGCCGGCGCCCGACATGATTCCGGCCAGCGTCGCCGATTGCGACGTGCCCCGGCCCAATGCCGACAGCCGCCCGCAGGAGCGCAAGCCAGGCAAGCGGCCGAAGCTGCCCCCGCCCGCCCCCGTCAACGCCCAGGCGGATCACTCCGCCGATGGAACGCTGGATTGGCGCTTCGGCACCGACAGCAAGGGCGTGCCCAGGCTGCTCGTCAGAATCCGCAAGGACGGGCAGATGCGCACGGTGCTGGGCGGTGAGCTGGAGCAAGCGCCGGGGAACTGATCTTGCTCGACCTTTTCGTCTCGGCCTTCGTCTCACTGTTCGTGGTGATCGATCCGCCCGGCTGCGGGCCGATCTTCGCCAGCCTGACAACCGGGGTCGGCGCAGCCCAGGCGCGTTCGATGGCCTTGCGCGCCACCTTTATCGCATCACTGATCCTCCTGGTTTTCGCGCTTTTCGGCGAGCAGCTGCTGGCAGCACTCCATATCGAACTCGATGCCTTTCGTGTCGCCGGCGGCATCATGCTGTTCCTGATCGCGCTCGAGATGGTCTTCGAAAAGCGCACCCAACGGCGCGAGGCACGCACCGAGAAGGTCCGCGCCTCGCCGGAGATCGAGGATGTCGCGGTCTTCCCGATGGCGATACCGACACTCGCTGGCCCCGGATCGATCGCGACGATCATGCTGCTGATGGCCCGCGCGGAAGGAACGCAGGCAACGCTGATCGTTCTGGCGGCGCTCGCGTCCGTCATGCTGCTTTCGCTGTTCGCACTGCTCGCCGCGGTCCCGATCATGAAGCTGCTGGGCGCACAGACCGAAGCGGTGATCACCCGCCTTCTCGGCGTGCTGCTGGGTGCGCTCGCGGCCCAATATGTGCTTGATGGGCTGAAGGCCGCTCTGTAGGGCGCCCGCGCTGCGCCTTGGCGCAGCCAGAGCGTGATCGGCAGCGCCCCTATTGCAGCGTCACCTGGTTGTCGTCGTCGTCGCCCCGCTTCCCGAAGAACTGCAGGAGCTGCACCAGCAGGTCGCAACGCGTGGAAATATCAGGTGCTTCCAGCAGCGCCTGCTTGGACGCCGCATCGAAAGGCACGACCTGAGAAACGCCGTTGATCAGCGAGACATCGTCCAGCCTTGCGACCGATTCCCAGTCGACGCTGTAACCCTGGGCGTCGGCGAAGCGGCGCGCCTCGCGCTCGAAGCTCGCACGCTCGACGGGCGCCAGCTGCTCGTCTTCGGGTTCATCGAGCAGCTCGGCTTCCGCTTGCCGGAACGGCGTCAACACGTCGAGTTCCCGCAGGATACGATAGCGCGCCTCGCCTTCGAGAATGATGTTGAACCTGCCGTCATCGAGCGCCTCGACTTCGCCGATGCGGCCCAGGCAGCCGATCTCGTACAGCGGCGCGCCTTCATAACTGCGCTGCGGCTGAATCATGCCTATCCGGCGATCACGCGCCAGGGCATCGCTCACCATCGCCCGGTAGCGTGGCTCGAAGATGTGCAGTGGCAGCTGCAGGCCGGGATAGAGCACGGCGCCCGGCAGCGGGAAGATCGAGATGCGCGTGCCCGTGCCTGCCACTGTCCTTCGCCTCAGCCGAACAGGATCGTCGACAGCCGCCGACGCATCGCGGCGACCCAGGGGTCTTCCAGGCCGATCAGTTCGAACATCTGCAGCAGCTTGGTTCGCGCCGCGCCTTCGTTCCACTCGCGGTCGGCGGTGATCATCCCGAGCAATGTCTCGGCAGCTGCATCCTGCTCGCCCGCCGCAAAAGCGGCATTGGCGAAGGCGAACTGCGCTTCCATATTGCCGGGATCGGCCTCGGCTGCGGCGCGCAGCTTGGCCAGTTCCCCCTCGTCCGGCTTGTCGCGGGCGACTTCCAGGGCAGCCCTGGCGCGATCGATCTGCGGGTCTGCAGCGAGTTCGGGCGGAAGCGCTCCAAGCACGCTTTCGGCCTCCTCCAGCCGACCGGCCAGTGCCAGCGCGCGGATCAGCCCCGAATGGGCCTCGGCGTTGTCCGGCGCGATTTCGGCGATCTGCGAGAAAATGCCCGCGGCCCGCTCGCCATCGCCCGCGGCCAGCACGTCCTCGCCCATTGCCAGCAGCGGCGCGATGTCCTGCTGCGGCTGCGCCGCCTCTCCACCCGGCTGGATCGGCAGCTTTTCGAGCAGCTGGTCGAGCACCGACTTCAACTGGGATTCGCTGCGGGCGCTGGTGAGGTCCGCAACCGGCTGCCCCTGAAACAGGGCATAGACTGTCGGGATCGAGCGCACCTGGAACTGGGCGGCGATGAACTGCTCCTCATCGACATTGACCTTGGCGAGGACAACGCCCTTGTCTGCATATTCAGCCGCCACCTTTTCAAGCACGGGCGCCAGAGCCTTGCACGGCCCGCACCATTCCGCCCAGAAATCGAGAATGACGAGTTTCGTCATCGAGGGTTCGGCGACTTCCTGACGGAAACGTTCCACCGCTTTTTGTTCGTCGATGCTGAGGCCAGCGCTTGCCAAGATCTATGCTCCGTTCACTTCATGGTTATCCGGGCCCCAATCTTGGGGCTCGCGATGCATTTGTGAAGGGATAGACCGGGTTACGGCCGGATGAAACAGGCTCTGTGCGTTTTCTCCTTGCGAGGGCCAGACGCCGGTGCTACCCGCGCGCCTCACCCAAGGCCCGCAGCCACGCGCGCGGGCCGAAAAGCGCCAGAGCGGGCGTAGCTCAGGGGTAGAGCACAACCTTGCCAAGGTTGGGGTCGCGATTTCGAATCTCGTCTCTTGCTATATGACTACAAGTCGTAACTTCCTTTTTATGCTGCATGCTTTGCTGACAG
>JAGREL010000077.1 GCA_020446575.1 Novosphingobium sp.
TGGCCGAAATGCTCGTTGATGATGCCGTGGCCCTTGGTGGCGACGGCGATCAGCAGCTTGATATCGCCAGCCTTTTCGAGACCATCAAGTTCGTCGGCCTTTGCAGCGACCTTCGCCTGACGCTCCGCCTCGACCGCCTGCTGATAGGCTTTGCGGCCCTCGGAGTCATATTCGACTTCCATCTCCATGATCTTGTCGGTGGTGAACTCGGCCGAGCGATCCTCACCCAGCAGGCCGACCGCGTCGGCGCGGCACTGGCGGCAATGGCGCATCATGTTCATGTCGCCTTCGCACTCGTCCTGCAGGGCCTTGAGCTCCTGCGCGGTCGGGCCACGCTGGCCGTTGAGGCCAAACACGGTGCCATGCTCGGGAGCCGAGATCAGTGGCATGATGTTGTGCAGGAAGGCGCCGCGCGATTTCACTGCCTTGTTCACTTCGACAAGGTGCTTGTCGTTGATACCGGGGATCATCACCGAGTTGATCTTGGCGAGGATGCCGCGCTCGGTGAGCATCTCAAGGCCGAGCATCTGGCGCTCTGTCAGGATCTTGGCCGCTTCGTATCCTTGCAGCCGCTTGTTTTGCCAGAACACCCAGGGATAGATGTGCTGACCGACTTCGGGATCGACCATGTTGATGGTGATGGTGACATGATCGACCTTGTACTTGGCGATCTCGTCCACCCAGTCGGGCAGCGCCAGGCCGTTGGTGGACAGGCACAGCTTGATGTCGGGGGCGACTTCCGAAATCAGCCGGAAGGTTTCGAAGGTCTTTTGCGGATTTGCCAGCGGATCGCCGGGCCCGGCAATGCCGAGCACCGTCATCTGAGGAATGGTCGAGGCGACAGCCAGCACCTTCTTCGATGCCTGCTCGGGCGTGAGCCGCTCGGAAACGACGCCGGGGCGGCTTTCGTTGGCGCAGTCATACTTGCGATTGCAGTAGTTGCACTGGATGTTGCAGGCGGGCGCCACCGCGACATGCATGCGCGCATAATGGTGGTGCGCTTCCTCGCTGTAGCAGGGGTGGTTCTTCACCTTTTCCCAGATCTCGGGAGGCATGTCGGCGGGGCCGGCCGAACTGCCGCAGCTCGCCTTGCCGCTGCCGCCTTCGGTGCCACAGCCCTTGTGCTCGGCCATTTTCTGCATGACATCGCCAATGTCGACGACCGGGTTGGAAGCTTCGGTGGTCTGCCCACCCGCGAACGATGCTTCGGCCATGTCTTCTCCTCACGAAGTTTTGCGGTCACACGGGAATGGTGACAATGCAGATACCTTCGCAAATGCCGTGCCAAAGGCATAAATAACTGTTTTTATGTAGTTTTCTCTGATCCCAGAGGAACAAACCGACCGACAGCCATGTGCGGTTTGCGTCAATGTCGCGAAGGTAACACGCAGACAAAAAGGCAGCGCCCTTCCTGGGAAGGGCGCTGCAAGGTTCGCTTCCACCGCGGGATCAGGACATCAGTTGCTCGAGCGCGGTCCCGAGCGGCATGTCGATGGCAATGATGCCCTGCTCGTCGAGGAAACGACTTTCGTTACGCGTCAGCGTGTCGGTCTCGACGATTGCAAAATGCCGCTCACTCGAGCGCTTCATGATCTGCCGGGCATAGGTCCTCAGCAGCTGGTCGTGAAAATGACATCCCGCGAAGAGGAAGGTCTTTCCCGTACGGCGCCGACGCACCTCTTCGGGGATCGGCGTCTGTATGTCGATTTCCGTCAGTACCTCGACATAGTCGGCGTCCGAAATCAGGAAATTGCCTGCCGGGGTCGACCCGCCATGCGGCGTGTAGAGCAGCGTCGCCGCGTCCGCCGCGCCTTCGGCTTCGACCTGCACGCCGCTGGCATCGTAATAGCGGAACCAACGGTCCTCGCCGATGCCGGCCCGGGTGATGCCCTGCACTTCGGCCCAGCCGGGTCGGCCGGTCAGCGCGCTGCGCATCTCGCCCGCATACCAGCTGTCGACGATCAGCGGCAGCGGCAGCCCGGCGAGCCAGCCGTGGAACGCCGACGGCGGCACCGGCTCGGCGAAGGCTTCCTTCATCCAGGCGGTCACCGTGTCGCGAAACTTGTGGCTTTCGATATATTGCGCCGCCGCCCAGGCATTGCCCCGGGCGCGAGCCGGAAGCGTGGTCTTGGTGGCGAAGAAGTCGGCAAGCGCCTCCGGCGTCATCGGCGCGGAAGGATCGGCGAGCGAGGAAATGCCCGGCCCGAGATAGGGCACAACCTCGCCCGCGCGAAGACCGGTGGCGATCTCGTCGAGAAGCGCAACCGGATTGTCTGTGACGAGGGACGCCATGATCCCTACTCCACTTCGCTGCGCTTGCGCGCGTCGACGGTGATCGGCAAGCGCGTGTCGGCAGCCATCTCAGGCAGGTCCAGCACCCAGCCGTTCGCCAGCTTCACCCAGCCGCCCCACAAGGCCTCATGCTCGATCTCGACGATCGGCTCCTCGAGGTCCTTCTTGGGGACATAGGCGGACAATGCGCCTTCGGCGCGTCGGATCATCACTTTCATGGCTGGGCCTCCGTGTCGGATTGGTCGGGATCGTGCAGGCGCAGGATCCTCGCGCCCGGTTCAAGATGATGGGCAAGCGCGGGAACATTGCCGACGCGTTCGCGGGCCAGTTCGCGGATCGCCTCTTCCGGATCGTCGAGCAGCGCGACGAGCTCCTCTTCGGCGATCCTTTCGGCAACCGCGTAGCGCACGCGAAAATCGCTGTCGTTCAGCAACAGGCCGAGCTGGTCGAGCGGCAGCCTTTCCGCCACCACGCGCCGCACCAGCGGGTCGGGGTCGAAAGCCATGTCCGGCAAGGCCCGGTGGTCGATCCGCCGCGCAACCCAGGCCCGCACTTCCGGATCGGGATCATGCTGCACCAGCGGCAACAGCTCCACCGGCATGCGCCGGACTGCAGTGAGCCGAACCATGTAGGCTTCGTCGCCGATCGCGGGAATCAGGTCCTTGCCGCTCAGGCGCGAAGCCGCAGCGATGCGCACGTCGACGTCTTCGTCACCGATCATGCCGCGTATCCTTTCCTCGGGAAGCCGCAGTGTAGCCATGGCGCGGACTTCGGGCTCGGGATCGGCAAGAAGCGGAGGCAGGCGGAAGACATTGGCATAACGCGCCGCCCCGGCGCGGACTTCGAAATAGGGGTGGTCGAGATACTGGTCGGCAAGGTCGGGGTTCCCCTTGAGGAAGCGATCGACCCGCCGCGCGCGTCGGTCGCGGATGCAGGCCTTGCCCTTGGCGCAAAGTCCCATCGCGTTGATCGCCTGATGGTCGCATTCGCGGCAACGTATCGGCCGGCCTTTCCAGTCGAGAGTGGCGGCAAGGTCATCGTCCGTCATGGCGGGCGGTCGAGTGGCGGCGGCTGTGTTCAAGCCGGCACGCAGGTCTTCGGCACCGGGCAGACCGTATCGCACTGCGGATGGTCGTACTGCCCTTCGCATTCGGTGCATTTGTTGGGATCGATGATGAAAGTGTCGCCTTTCATCGAAATGGCCGCGTTGGGACATTCGAATTCGCAAGCGCTACAGCCGGTGCACTGCGATGCGATGATCTTGTAGGCCATGGATCTCGTCTCCTGTTGTTGCCCGCCTTCGCGCACGATCGCAGAGCGCACGGCAAAGCCGGTCAACAGACTGGAAAGCAGGAACCATGCCAGCCAAGGAAATGGCGGATTTCCAGGGAATCCCGGAGAGGCCTGTGTCGCAATCGCGACAAAGCCTGTAGCTCTTCGTTCAATACCGTGGCGCACCCACAGCGACGCCCCGGCGTCCCGGCAGATCGCCCGCTCCGTTGCGGCTCAGGACTGCTCCGTCGCCATCCCCGATACCTGTGACGAGCATATCGATTGAACCGTCCGGGCCACGGACACCGCCGCAGCGGACATCGTCCGCTCCTTGCGCCGGATCATCGAAACGACATTCGTCAGGGGGCCGAAATCCGCAACTTTGAGCACACGCAGCCGGCCGGATTCGATATCGTCCTCGAACAGCTCGGGCGGCGCCAGCCATACGCAATTGGTGCCCAGAACCGCTTCGCGCATGATATGGAAATTGTCGCAGACGAGCGCGCCTGCTTCCCCAGTGAGCCCGGCGGCCGGCAGTTCGACGGCATTGGTTGCCGGAAACGACCGGAGGTCCGACAGCCGGACCGTGCGTCGCGCCGCGAGCGGATGCTTGCCTCTGACGATCATCTCCAACGAAACCGAGCCTACCGGCGTAACCTCCAGCTCCGGCGAAACGTTCAAAGTCCAGCTGTTGGCGAAAATCATTTCGATGTCGTCGGCAAGCAGCTCCTGCAACAGCTGTTCGGCGGGCTTGATCGAAGCGCGCAATTGCAATGACGGGCTGTCCTGCAGAATCGCATGGCTCAACCGCGGAAGTATCAGGCTCGCCGCCAGCGGCCCCAAGCCCAGCGCAACGCGTCCCGCCTTGCCTTGGCTGTAGAGCTTGAGATTGTGCTCCAGATCGCTCGCCGACCTGAGCAGTCGTTCGGCCTCCTCGACCACCAGCTTGCCCGCGGCCGTCATGACCACGCCGCCTCTCCCCCGGTCGAAGAGGCGAAGGCCGAAACGCCGCTCGAAAGCGGCGATGCTGCGGCTGAGCGCCGGCTGTGTGATGTAAAGCTCTTCCGCGGCACGGGAAAAGCTCTGTTTTCGGGCGACAGCAACAATGTGCCTGAGGCGCGTGAGATCGAAGTCCATAATTTCAGATTATGCTATGATGATTGAATATGCATTAGATATTATAGTGGTCAGGGCCTAGACAATTCCCACGGCCCGGTCTGCGGCAACGACCGGAGACCAATTCGGGAGAATTGAAACATGGCGACCGCAGCACCCGCTCGCGATTTCACGACATTCGGAGTTACTGCGCTGACACCAAGAATCGGCGCTGAAATCGAAGGCGTCGATCTCGGATCACAGCTCGCGCAAGAAACGATCGACGAAATCTATCAGGCCCTGCTGACCTACAAGGTGATCTTCTTCCGGGATCAGGACATCACGCAGGAGCAGCACATCGCCTTCGCGCGGCGGTTCGGCGATCTGGAAGTCCATCCTTCCACGCCGAAGGATCAGCCCAATCCCGAGGTCTTCCACCTCAAACCGGTGGACTGGAATTCCTATGCCGGCGGCGGCCAGAACAAGATGCGCTACGGGGCGAACCTGTGGCATTCGGACGTCACCTGGCGCGAGAAGCCGTCGCTCGGTTCGGTGCTGAGAGGCAGGATCATTCCCGAAGTCGGCGGTGACACGCTCTGGTCCGATCAGGTTGCGGCCTATGAAGGCCTTTCACCGGCAATGAAGGAGTGGGTCTGTTCGCTAACCGCGATCCATGACGGCAGCGTCTTTGCCAAGGCCGCAGCGGAAAGGGGCGGCACCTTCGATGCCATCATTCCCGAGCAGGAACATCCGGTCGTACGCACCCATCCCGACACGGGCGAACGCGCGCTTTACGTGAACTGCGCCTTCACCAAACGCATCAAGGGGCTCAGCGAGAAGGAAAGCGACTGGCTGCTGGACCATCTCTATGCGCAGGCGGCCATTCCGGAATACCAGGTCCGCTTCCGGTGGCGTGAGAACTCGATCGCTTTCTGGGACAACCGCGCCTGCCAGCACTATGCGGCAGCCGACTACGCCCCTGCCATGCGCCACATGGAGCGCGTCACGATCATCGGCGACAAGCCCTTCTTCGATCCTTCACGCTAAGAGAGGCCCTGAAGATGGATCTGTTTGGACGGTTGCGAACCGCCGCAACTCTGGCGGGTATCGCCACGGTGAGCCTTGCTTTGACCGGCAGTGCCGCCGCGCAAGATGCCATGGCAACCGGACCCGCTCCCACTGCCACATCGCAAGCTGGGGTCCAGGCGCCAACGACTGCGCCAAACGTGCTAATCTGGATGATGGACGATGTCGGCTATGCGCAGGTCTCATGCTTCGGCGGGCTCGTCCCAACGCCCAATATCGACCGGGTCGCGCGGATAGGCCTGCGTTATACCAATTACCACACCGCGCCGATCTGTTCGGCCGCGCGCGCTTCGTTCCTCTCAGGGCGCAACCCGCACAGCGTGAATATCGGCGCCCATGCCACCACGTCGTTTCCGGTTCCTGGATACACTGGACATATCCCCGCTTCGGCAGGTTCGCTGGCCGACAACCTCAAGGCCGGCGGCTACACCACTCTTGCGATCGGCAAGTGGGACCATATGCCCACGGCGGACATGACGCCCGCCGGGCCGTTCAACCAATGGCCGTCCGGTCAGGGGTTCGAACGCTTCTATGGCTTCATCGCCGCCGATGCGGACAATTTCGCACCGACGCTGCTGCGTGACCATTCGCCGGTGAGAACGCCTCACGAAAAGGGCTATCACCTCAGTGCCGACATGGCCGACCAGGCGATCGCGATGATCAATGGGCGGCGCAGCATCGATCCGGCGCGGCCTTTCTTCATGTACTGGGCTACCGGCGCGGCCCACGCGCCCCACCATGCGCCCGAGGAGTGGCTGCAGCGCTTTCGCGGCAAGTTCGACATGGGCTGGGACAAGGCCCGCGAACAGATCCTGAAGAAGCAGATCGCGGAAGGAATCGTACCGAAGGGCACGAAGCTCTCGCCGCGGCCCGAGATGATCAAGGCCTGGGACGATCTCACGGCGGAGGAGCAGAAGCTCTACGCGAGGCAGATGGAGGCATTCGCCGCCGCGCTCGCCCATGCAGACGCACAATTCGGCCGTATTCTGGACGCGCTCGAGGAAAGCGGCGAACTCGACAACACGGTGGTCATCATCGTCTCGGACAATGGCGCCAGCGCGGAAGGCGGGCTCAACGGCCTGTTCAACGAAGCCGCCGTCACTGGCGGATTCCCGGTAGACGCCGCTCAAAACATGAAGCTCTACGACGTCTGGGGGGGACCGCAGACCTACCCGCACTATGCCAACGGCTGGGCGCTCGCAGGCGACACGCCGCTGCGTTACTGGAAACAGGTCGCGCACGAAGGCGGCTCGCGCGTGCCGCTGGTCATGGCTTGGCCGAAAGGTATCGCCGCGCGCGGCGAGTTGCGGCGCAGCTTCACCCACGTCAGCGACGTGGCGCCGACGATTATGGAAATCGCCGACGTGCCGCTGTCCGAAACGGTCAACAACGTGAAGCAGGAACCCATGGAGGGGCATAGCTTCGCCGCGACAATGGCAAAGCCCGGTCAGATGGACAAGAACCGCGCGCAATATGTCGAACTGCTCGGAAATCGCGGATTATGGCAGGGCGACTGGTCGCTCGTGGCGACGCATCGCATCGTGACCTGGGCCTGGGGGAGCTCCCGGACCTTCGACGAGCCCTGGGAATTGTACGATCTTTCGAAGGACCTGGGCCAGACCACCGACCTTGCGGCCAGATATCCCGAGCGCGTCGCGCATATGGCGAAGCTGTTCGACGAACAGGCCGCCCGGTACCACGTCCTGCCCTCTCACAACATGGAAGAGGCCGCGGCGCGCGGCATGGCCGCAGCGAAGAAGGATTTCATTCGCCGCCAGGGCAAATGGCGGTATCCCGGACCGGTCAGCAACATCACCGGCCAGGCGGCACCTCCAGTCAACATCCGGGGCTTCACGATGACCGCCCGGGTCGGTCTGGACAGCGGTGCCGAAACGGGCCCCATCTTCGCTTACGGCGGTCAGCTTGGCGGCATCGGGCTTTACCTGAAGGAGGGCAAACCCGTCCTGATCATGAACGGCCTCGATGGCGCGAGCGACAGCGTCATGGCTGATGCGGCGCTGATGCCGGGATCGCAGCCAATCGAGCTCAAACTCGACAAAGGAAAGATCGCGAAGGACGGCACGGCCGAATACCAGGTTACGATCAGCTCGGGCGATACCGTGCTTGTCGACAGTCCGCTGCGCTTCAGGCTGGCGCAGTACTTGGGGCTGCCCGCTACCTTCGGCGTGGGCGAGGACCAGGGTTCGCCGGTGATGAAGGGCTATCGGGCGGGAACGCCCTTCCCCGGCACGATCAGCGACGTCGTATTCGATTTCTCGGCGACCGGACCGGGGGCGGCGGAGCTCCATTGACAGGTGTCGGAAGCGCGAGCGTTCGCAGGAAGGGCGGGTCGGCGGATCCGCGCGGATAATCACTCATGACACATCAAGGAACCAACATGCTCAACCGGTCCATCAGGGCGTTCGTCGCCAGCCTGATCGCGCCCGTGCTGGTGGCAGCAGGCCCGGCAGCCGGGGAAAACACGGCCCCGCTGGTCGACTACCCAGCCCGCGCCGACATGCCGATGGACTGGAACGACCGGAAAGACTTCGAATTCGCAGCGCGCGGCTTCATCACCAACCGGGACGACCCGAAGATCCACGATGAGAACGGAAGGGTCGTTTTCGACATGGAAGAAGGCGCATTCCTGGACGGCGCCGATCCCGCCACGGTGCACCCAAGCCTGCTTCGCCAGGCGCGAGTGCTCAGGAAATCCGGCCTGTTCGAGGTCGTCGACGGCGTCTACCAGGTCCGGGGCTTCGACATCACAAACGTCACTTTCATCCGTGGCGATACCGGCTGGATCATCATCGACACTGCGTTGACGCCGGCCACGGCCCGAGCGGCACTGGAACTGGCCAATGAACATCTTGGCCCGCGCCCGGTCAGAGCGGTGATCTACACGCATTCGCATATCGACCATTCCGGCGGCGCTGCCGGCGTCATCTCGCAGGCTGACGTCGATGCCGGGAAAGTAAAAGTGATCGCGCCCAAGGGCTTTCTCGATGCGACGCTGGACGAATTCGTCGTCAACGGCGCCGCAACGAACCGGCGGACCAGCTATGCCGGGATCGGCGTCGAGCGCGGACCGCTTGGCACCGTAAGCTCCGGACTGGGCGACAGCGCCGCGCGGGGAATGTGGTCATTGATCGCTCCGATCACCGAGATCGCTGAGACCGGTGAAAGGCTGACAGTCGATGGCGTCGATCTCGTGTTTCAGGTCACGCCGGGTACCGAGGCGCCTGCGGAAATGAATATCTACCTTCCGCAATTCCGCGTGCTCGACATGGCCGAGAATGCCAACGTAACCTTGCACAACGTACTCTCGCCACGCGGCGTCGAAGTGCGCGATGCCAAGTTCTGGGCCGATGAACTGACCCGATCGATCCGTCTGTTCGGCGACAAGAGCGATGCCGTCATCCTCAGCCATGGCTGGCCACGTTTCGGGCAGGGCGAAGTGGTCGATTACCTTTCAAAGCATCGCGATGCCTACAAGTTCCTGCACGACCAGACTGTGCGGATGATGAACGAAGGGCTCCTGCCCGACGAGATCGCCAATCGTTTCAGGCTGCCGGACTCGCTGGCGAAGGAATGGTATAATCGGGGATACTACGGCAGCTACAGCTTCAACGCGCGGGCGGTCTATCAGCGCTATCTCGGCTGGTATCAGGGAAATCCGGTTGATCTCCAGCCGCTCGAACCGGCCGACGAAGCGCGCCGCTATGTCGATGCGATGGGCGGACGTGACCGCGCGTTCGCCTTGGCACGAAACGCCGCTTCCACAAGGGATGACCGCTGGGCGAGCGAGCTGCTGAACCGGCTGGTCATGGCCGATTCGAAAGACCGGGAAGCGCGCGACCTGCTCGCCGATGTGTATACGCGGATGGCGCTCGAACAGGAGAACGGCATCTGGCGTGCGCAGTATCTCTCCGCGGCGAAGGAACTGCGCGAGGGGGTCGGCAAGGGACGGTTAGCCACGCTCGAAAGCCTTCCGGCACTGGAGAGGCTTAGCACGGAGACGCTGCTCGAAATGCAGGCGGTCAGGCTGGACCCGGCCAAGGTCGGTAATTCGAGCGCGGAGATCGATTTTGTGATCCCGGAACGGTCGGAACGTATTCGCGTCAACGTGCGCAACCAGGTACTTACCTACGACAGCGATCCGCAAGGCACGGCGATCGATGCGACCGTCACGCTGACGAGATCGCAGTTCGTGACGCTCATCGCACGGCAGGAACTCGCCGCCGAAGCGAAGGTCGGCGGCTCACGCGAAAAGGTCAGCGAATTCGCGGACTGGTTCACGGCGCCATCTGCGGCGTTTCCGATTGTCTGGCGACCGGACCAGGATTCGGACTAGCTGCGCGAAGGCACGTCCAGAGGAACCCCTTCCCTGAAAGGCGCGTCGCGCTCCTTGAATGCTTCGGCCAGGCCGATTTCCGCCGCGCGTTCCTGGAATTGGGCCATTTCGCTTGCCTGGTTGGCGAGCGCGTCCATCGTCGCGCCGATTTCTCCGAGCACGGCGCGCCCCATCATGTCGACGCCCTTGTTCAGGACATGCTTGTTGATCGCCAGGATGTCGCTTCCCATTGCAGCCACCCTTTGGGCAAGCGCGAGGACGTGGTCGTCCAGCTCCCGGGCCGGGACGGCTTCAAGCGCGAACCCGATCTTTTCGGCCATCCTTCCGGTGAAGGTATCGCCGGTGAAGAGCAGTCGCTTCGCCCATTGGACGCCGACATGATACAGCCACATGTTCGCAGGCGGTGTGCCGCCCATCCGCAGGGCCGGGTAACCGATCACTGCATCCTCTGCCGCAATGATGAGGTCGCAATGCAGCGCCAGGTCCGTTCCGCCGGCAAGGCAGTGGCCGTGGATCTGGGCGATGACAGGGATCGGCGCGTTCCAGATCCGCGTCCAGTTGCGGGCCATTTCAATCGTGAGAATCGATCGGCGTGGGTATGAGACGTTTGCAACTGCCTTGGTCTGCTCGCCATCTGCGGAGCCGCTGATGTCGTAGCCGGAGCAGAAGGATTTGCCGGCACCGCGCACTACCACCGCGGCGATGTCCGGTGATTTCGCACAATCCTCGATGGCTTCGACCAGTTCGGCCTGCAGTTTCTGCGACAGGGCGTTGCGTTGATCGGGTCGGTTGAGGGTGATCCGTCCGACCTTGCCGATGCGTTCGACCAGAACGGCTTGATACGCACTGTCCGTATTGTTCATTGTCACATCGCCTTTCAGGCCTCGGCGCCGCCGAATGCAAAACTGCCTTGAACGAGCTCAGCTCGCAACGTTTCCCGACATATTCGGGCAATGCAAGCATGCGGACAAGGCCGGCAGGAACGCATGTTGTCCGGACAACCCTGTCGCGCTCATTGGTGGCAGAGCAGCGATTTTCGCCATTGGTTCGTGCGCTCCTGCCGGCCGGCTTCCCGTGCCGTTCGCGGGAACCTTAGCCTGCGCCAGCAATTGTCACATTTGCACACTCGCTCAACATGGAGGAGTATCAAATGTCGGAAGATCAGGTCAGAACCGTTGAAACTCCCGAGGGACAGACCACCCACACCACCATCGTTACTGAAAAGGGTAGCGAAAGGAGCAGTAGCGGCTGGTTGATCGCGATTGCCCTGCTGATCGCCGTCGTCGCGGGCGTTTATCTGCTCACTCAGGTATCCCAAGTCGAAGCGGTCAAGGACAATGCCATCGCCGGTGCCGCCGCCGATGTGGGCGACGCCGCGCAGAAGGTCGGCAATGCCGCGCAGGACGTGGCCGACGAGGTAACCCGGTAAGAGCAGGCCGGAAGCGACCTGCACCCATGCCATGGCACGCTCCACCATCACCGACCCGATTACGGGGGACAACTCTCGAGAATTCCGGGAGAACGGGCATCGCACGCCCGAGGCGTGGAGCATGCCGGCAGCGGCGGATGCCAAGCCTATCCTGCGAGAGGGCGAAACCTGCTGGCAGCTGGCCCATGCCGACCGGGTGTCTTTCATCGTCGATGCCGCCGACTATTTTGCGGCGGCCAAGGCGGCGATCGCCAGTGCACGCTCGGCGGTCTACCTTATCGGCTGGGACTTTGACCTGCACATCCGGCTGACACCGGACGAAGACAACCCCGCGTTTCCCGACGAGCTGCGCCGCTTCCTGGCCCACACGGTCGAGCGCCGCCCCGACCTCAGGATCTACATCCTCCAGTGGGACGGGGCGATGATCGCCAATATCGTCCGGCAGGTCATTCCCTTCATGCTGCTGCGGATCGGTCGCGGCGAGCAACTGCGTTTCCGCCTCGACAGCGAGCACCCCGCAGGTGCCTGCCATCACCAGAAAATCCTGGTCGTCGACGACGCGATCGCCTTCTGCGGCGGCATCGACATGACCAAGGGACGCTGGGATACGAGAGCGCACCGCGCCGGCGACAAGGGCCGCACGGCCCCGGATGGCACCTTATGCGAACCGTGGCATGACATGACGATGGCCGTGGACGGGCAGGCGGCGAAAGCGCTGGGCAATCTCGCCCGCGATCGCTGGCAGCTGGCGACAGGCGAGGAATTGCCGGCACCGGAGAGACCGCGCCCGATCTGGCCCGAGCGCCTGCCGGTCTCATGCCGGAATACCGACGTCGCTATATCCCGCACCATGCCGGCTCACGCCGACAGGGATCCGGCGAATGAAATCGAACATCTGTGGCTGGAGGCGATCGCCGCGGCGCAGCGTTCGATCTACATCGAAAACCAGTATCTGGCTTCGAACTCGATCACCGAAGCCCTGATCGAGAGGCTCAAAGACCGCGACGGACCGGAAGTCGTAATTGTTCTGCCGAGTTCGTCCGAAAGCTGGCTCGAGCAAGAAGTCATGGACAGCGCGCGGGCCAACAATCTCGCCAGGCTGCGCGAAGCCGACAGGCACAGCAGCCTCGGGGTCTACTATCCGGTCAACGAGATCGGTGAGGCAATCTATGTCCACGCCAAGCTCCTGATCGTCGACGACCGTCTTGTCAGGATCGGTTCATCCAACATGTCCAACCGATCGATGCGGTTCGACAGCGAATGCGACCTCGCAATCGAGGCGGAAGCGGGCGACGCAGCGGTAATGGAAGCGATTACCGGACTGCGCGATTCGCTCGTCGCGGAACACTTCGGGATGAGCCAGGAAGGCTTTGCAGGCCAGCTCGCAATTCACCGACACAGCCTTGTCAACGCGATCGAGGCGATCAGAGCGCGAATTCCGGAACCGACTTTACGCCCGCTGCCCGTAGAGGAGTTGACCGACGGAGAAGAAGCGTTGGCGCACAGCGACATGCTCAATCCGGAAAAGCCCGCCGAACACAAAAAGCGCGCCAGCCAATTCCTCGGTAGCTTGTCAGAGCGAATTTCCCAAACGTGGGCTCGGCTGGGGGCAGCCTTGGGCATCACTCCATTGGCCACGTTCCTGCGCTCTCTGGCAAGGCATTCGCAACGTTGATTTCGCTTCGCTTTCCCCGGGAACAAATCCGCTGCCTTCCCGTTTTTCCAATATCAGCCATCCGGAGGAAATTGACATGACATTCGTTCTCGTACTCATCATGGGCGGCATCATCGGCTGGCTTGCCAGCCTGCTCATGAACACCGATGCCCAGCAAGGGATTTTCCTCAACATCGTCGTCGGGATTGTCGGAGCCTTGATCGCCGGCGTGCTGATTACTCCGCTGATCGGAGGAGCGCCGATCACCAGCGGGTCGTTCGATCTTTTGTCGCTGTTCGCTTCCTTCCTCGGGGCGGTGATACTGCTTGCAGTGATCAACCTGTTCCGCCGCGGCTCAATGCGCTGACCCGTAGGGTCAGCCCCAAGGGCCAGGCAGGGACGTGAACGCGACCCAGACTGCAAGGCGGCACGCGACAGGCTTGCCGCCTTGCGGCTGCCAGCCGCCACGATCCTCAAACCGTTATCGTCATTCGTTGCCGGGCATCTTCGCGAAGTCAGCTCGGGCGCTAGCCTTCGCCAGCACTCTCCTTGTCGCTTTCCAGCGCCAGCAGCCGCGCAAGCTCGGCCCGGCCCCTCGCGACCCGGCTCCTGATCGTGCCAATCGCGCAATCGCAGATTTCCGCAGCCTCTTCATAGGTAAAGCCGCCCGCGCCAACGAGGACGACGGCCTCTCGTCGCTCGGGAGGGAGTTTCTGGAGCGCCGCGTCCATGTCGGACAAATGCACTCTCCCTTCCTGCTCGGCAGGTGCGACGAGGACGCGCTCGGCGGTCTCGGGATCGATTTCGCGATGCCGGCGGCTGCGGCGCAATTCGCTGATGTAGTGGTTGCGCAGGATCGTGAAGGTCCAGGAGCGCATGCTGGTTCCCGGCACGAACTTTTCGCGCGAAGTCCAGGCCTTGACCATTGTTTCCTGAACAAGGTCATCGGCATAGTCGCGGCGGCCACAAAGGCCTCTGGCGAAAGCGCGAAGCTGCGGCAGAATCTCCAGCAGCACCTGTTTGAATCTTTCCGTGGGGTCGGAGTCGCTTCCTCTGTCACTCCCCGTCATTTTCGTCCAGCTTCTTCAAGAGCTTGTCGAAGCTGTCCGGCAGGGGCTCTTCCACGACGGAATTGTATAGCTGACGCAGTCCCTCGGCCCAGTCAGGCTCCCCTTTCTTGCCCGGCCGGGGCGGCAAGCCGGGATCGTTCGCGGCTTTCCCGTGTGCCTTGCGTCGGTTCAACGCGTCCTCCGTTTGCTCGGATGCAATCTCATTGCATCGCGTGGGCTCGTCAAGCGCCATTGTCGAGGGTCTGCTCTTGTGAAACGACAAAGGATGCGCTTGGGTTCCTGAAGCAAGACGCTATCGACGCCGCAACGCCCGGTCCCAGTGTGAGGCCGGGCGCGAAGCACTAGCGCGGCGCGTGCGGGATTATGATGGACAGAGCTCTCTTAGCCCGAGTCAGACAGCAGGCGTGGTTCCACAAATATCCGCGTGGCTTGCCGTTCCTGCTGCTGGCGATCACCCTGTTCGGCACGGTGCTGAGCGTCATGGCGATCGAGCGGGCCGACACCCAGAGGGAGCAGCTGGAGCTCGACCGCAATTTCACCGAGATCGCTTCGGCCCTGCAGCGACGGGCCGCGGAACACATTGCCGTGCTGCGCGCCAGCGCATCGCTGTTCGCCACCAGTGAGAACGTCACCCATCAGGAATTCACCGACTTCGCCTCGGACCTGCTGGAAGCCAACTATCAGCGCGGATCGCTGGGCCTGGGCTGGGCAAGATGGCTCGATGTCAACGCCGTGCCGGGTTTCGAAGCCGGCATTCGCGAATCCGAGGGGCCGCAATTCGTGGTGCATCCCTTGCCCCAGCCCGGACAGAACATATCCGTGCCGATCGTCTACCTTGAGCCGCTTTCCGTCGCGAACCGGCGGGCGATCGGATACGACATGTATTCCGAAACCGTGCGGCGCGAAGCGATGGACCGGGCGATCCGGCTGGAGCGGCCGGTGGCGTCCGGCAAGGTTCATCTCGTCCAGGACCTGGACGATCCCGGCGCGGCGGGCTTTCTGATCTACATGCCGGTCCTCGAGCAAACGGGCGCTCGCCGTTACATCAAGGGCTTCGTCTACAGCCCGTTCCGGGCAGACGAATTCGTCGAGTCCGCGGCCAAGCTGTTCCGCAACCGTCCGGTCGAGATCGCGATCTACGACGGGAAGGAAGAACCCGAGGATCTGCTCGCCTGGCGCAAGCTGCCGGGCGAAAACAACCTTTCGATGGCTCGCCGGATAAAGGTCGGCGATCGCGACTGGATCCTCCGGGTCAGCAGCAAGAGGGAATCCGTTCTCTCGCCGGTCGCGCTGGCAACCTTGTTCTTCGGCACCATACTGGCCGTGCTGCTGATGATCGTCGGCATGTTGATCACCAATCGGGCGGCCGAGGACCGGCAAGTGCTCGAATGGCTTCAGCGCCAATCGGCGATCCGCAATTCGCTGACCCGCGAACTCAATCACCGCGTCAAGAACACGCTCGCCAATGTGCTTTCGATCGTCTCGCTGACGCGGCGCCGTTCCAAGGACATCGACGAATTCGCCGAAAACCTGACCGGCCGCATCCGGGCACTGTCCGCAACCCATGACCTGCTGTCGCAAAGCAACTGGACCGACGCATTGCTGGGCGAAGTCATCAGCAACGAGCTTGCCCCCTATCTGCAGGGCAGCGAACAACATGTCGAGATGTCAGGTCCGCAAGTCAGACTGGCCCCCAACGACGCTATGTCGCTGGGGCTTGCCATCCACGAACTGGCAACCAACGCCGCGAAATACGGGGCCCTGAGCTGTGACGAAGGCCGGATCGTCGTCGAATGGCAGATGCTCTCGCCCGAACTGGTGGAAGTCTCCTGGCGCGAGGAAGGAGGTCCTCCGGTGAGCCCGCCATCCCGACGCGGCTTCGGTCGCGACCTGATAGAGAAAGTCGTCGCGCATGAGCTCCAGTCGCAAGTCGATCTGCAGTTCAATCCGGGCGGTGTCGAATGCACGCTCAGAGTGCCGGTGCGAAAGCCCCTGACCTTCGCATTGCGCCAATCGGAAAAGAACGAGACGGCAGACTGAGCCGCGGCCGGCCGCTGGATTAGCCGTTTGGGTGAAAAGTCACCGTGCGTCCAAACGGCTAATCCAGCGACCGGCTGGACCCGAAGAAGAGGGCCTGGCCGATCGCCGCGCGAACCGTCTCCTCGCGGAAGGGCTTGGTCACCAGATAGGTCGGCTCCGGTCTCTCGCCGGTCAGCAGCCTTTCGGGATAGGCGCTTACAAAGATCACGGGGACGTCGCCGAAGGAAAGCAATTCCTCGACCGCCTCGATCCCGGAGCTGCCGTCCGCCAGCTGGATGTCGGCCAGCACGAGGCCGGCAGGCTTGCGCGAGAAGATTTCCACTGCCTGGCTGTGCGTCGCCGCAGTGCCGATCACGCTGTGGCCAAGATCGACGACGATTTCCTCAAGCTGCATGGCTATCAGCGGCTCGTCCTCGATGATCAACACGTCCGTCGCCGCGCTGCTGTCGATCTCACGGATCGCCTGCGCAACAAGCGTATCGACTTCGTCTTTCGAGATTTCCAGGATCGCCGCCGCTTCCTCGCCCGAAAACTCCTCGAGCGTCGTCAACAGGAGGGCCTGACGGTGAACAGGCGTGATATTCGCGAGACGCGATTGAACCGCCTCCTCATGCACGTCGGCCTTGTCGTCCGGCTCGGAAACGGGAACCTGTGCCGACGACCAGATGCGGTTGAATGCGGCATAAAGGGGAATGCGCCCCTCGCTGATCCGGTCGCGAAGACCGGCATCCGCCAGAGCTGCTTCCAGCATTGCCCGGACATAGGCGTCGCCTGCGGATTGCGAACCGCTCAGCGCTCGCGCGTAGCGCCGCAAGAAAGGAAGTAGAGGGCCAATTTGCTCGGCAACGGACATATGTGCCTCGAATGTTCTTTGAATTGCGTTGTAACGCATCCGCAACCTTTGCCAACCATGGAAATGCTGCGGAAATCAGCCATCAGGCACCTCCGGGCCAGGCCGGCATGGGCCCCGGATCGCGAATCCAGGCTCCGACCAAACCCACGGAAAAGAAAAATTTCGCCTTCCGATGGAACCGGAAAAGCCGTTGAACGTTTTCCGACTATCACCACTGGCCCTCCATCCTACCCCCCGCGTTCGGTGGTGATTCCGCTCCCAAGGCCTCCGCATCGTACACCGAGTGCGGAGGCCTTTCTTTTTGAGCAGCGTCGGACATCATGATTCTGCGCCGAAGAGCCGCGGATTCCGGGCGCTTGAAGGGTCATTCCACCTGACCGCACGGATATGCCGGGAACTTATTTCGGCGCGACGGCGTTCGTACCTGTGACACAACCTTACGGAGGGTCACAGATGACGCAGGAAGCATCCGTTCTCGAAGGAGAAGGGGAAAGTAGCAGACAAACGCTGAGCGACCGCGATTTCAAGCGCGCGCTGACAGATGTCGCACCTCATCTAAGGGCTTTCGCAAGGGGCCTGTGCGGCTCGCCCGACCGCGCTGACGACCTTGCCCAGGAAGCCCTCTTGCGCGCCTGGGCGGCACGGAACCGCTTCACGGCCGGCACCAATTTCCGGGCCTGGACATTCACCATTCTGCGCAACTTCTTCTACAGCGAAGCAAGGCGCAGCCAGTTCAAGGGCGAATATGACGACGCGGTGGCCGAGCGTATCCTCAAGGCGCCCGCCGCGCAGGAAGACGCGCTGGAGCTCGCGGATGCGCTGCGAGCGCTTCAGTCAATCCCGGACACTCACCGCGAAGCGCTCATGCTCGTCGTCGGCGCAGGCCTGTCCTACGAGGAAGTCGCCGAGATCTGCGAAATCGCCGTCGGAACAGTCAAGAGCCGTGTATCGCGTGCCCGGGCAATGCTCGAGGAAATCATTGCGGAAGGTCACCTGCCAATCCCGCGTAGCAAATTCGTTCTCGACGGTACGGCAATCGAGGCCTTTTTCGCCGAACTGGCGAAAATCGCCAACTGCAACGGCGGCATCGTTGCCGCCGCTTGAGGGACACTTGTGATTTTTTGGCGATAGCTGTTGAAATGGTGGCAAAGGTACTAATCGTAGAAGACGAATTTCTCGTCGCTCTTGAATTGCAGGAGCTGCTTACCGGGGCGGGTCACACCGTTGTTGGCCTGGTTCAGGACCAGGCGTCGCTTGAGAAAATCGGCGACGCTCCGCAGGTAGCTCTCGTCGACGTCAACCTGCGTGATGGACCGTCCGGCCCCAGGATCGCACGGCAGCTTTCCCACGGGTTCGGCACGAAGATCGTCTACGTCACGGCGACCGCCTGCCAGATCGATGAACCCGCGGCGACAGCTGTGGGCGTGGTGCACAAGCCCTTTTCCGAAGCAGCCATCCTGTCGGCAGTGGATTTCGCCACGAACGGTGGGGAGGGAGCGCCAGTTCCGCCCGGCCTGAAACCCTTACCATTGAACTGACGGGACGAAACCGCGAGCCGTAACAGCATCCGGCTCCCAGCAAGCCAAACGAAAACTCCCCCGATGTAGCCGCGGCCGCCGGGGGAGTTTTCATTTCGTTTGGCTGCCGGATCGGCAGCAACCAGCTGTGATCGATGGTCAGCCCGGACGTTTTTCAGCAGTTTCCTTGCGCGCCTTTTCAAGCTCGCCGGCTTCGTCGCTATCGAGCGCATCAGCCGCTTCGCGCGCCTTCTCCTTGACCGAGCCATCCTTCGCGAAACGGTGCTGGTCCTTCTGGTACTGCTCCGCACCGTCGTAGCTGCCTTCGCCTTTCCTGTCGGACATTGTCTTGCTCCTTTTGCTTGCCGCCGGAGGGGGCGGACTTGGTATGTCGAAATGTATCGGGTCTCGACCTTGCCGCTCAGAGCGGCTGGACGGACCTCATCAGACGAATGCTATTCGCGCTCGTCACCGGGATCTTCGTTCGCGGCCATTTCAAGTTCGCGAGGCTTACGCTTCTCGAACTTGTCGGCCAGGCGCTTCTCGGTCTTGTCCGAGAGCTCGTCCTCCGCGGCCGGGAACATCTCTTCCTCTTCCTCATCGATATGATGGAAGTAGCGATGGCGCAGTTCCTTGAACTTGGTCAGCCAAGCGCCCGAACCCATGTCGGTTTCGAACAGCTCGCCCAGCCGGTCATCGATTTCCTTGTGCTCGGCGACCGAATGGCGAGCTTCGTCGCGTAGCTCGGGATCTCCAAGCATCGTTGCGTAGAGGGATTCCTCTTCAGCCGCGGCGTGGGCCTGAAGCTCCTTGCGGAGTTCCTCGAACCGGGTGCGCCGCTCCTCGCTCTCACCATGTGTTTCGGCGATGCGATCGAACATCTTGCGATGCTTTTCGTGATCCCGTTTGAGGTCTTCGTAGATTCGAGAGTCGGTCATTCCCGTGATCTCCTTTCAATACGAATACAACGGGAGAACGGGACGTAAGTTCCGTTATCTGTCGCAATCAGGGAGCGGAATGCCGCGCGGCCGAAATACAGGGCGAAAGCGCCTAGACGAAGCCCAGCTTCGCGATGGCGGCCCTTACCTCCCGTGTCGAAAAAGGCTTGGCAATACTGGGAACGGCGCCGAAGTCGCGGGAGAGCAGGGAAAGGTCGTCATAGCCGCTGGCGAAAACGAAGGGGATGCCCTCGCCTTCCAAAGTCGTGGCGATCTCTTCACACGTTTCGTCGCGAAGACAGATATCCAGCAAAGCGAACGTGATCGGCGAGGCCGAAATGACTTTCAGCGCTTCGCTTACGGATACGGCGATATGGCACCGCTCGATACCAAGCTCTCGCAGGATGTTTTCGCTGTCCATGGCGATGAGAACATTGTCTTCGACGATCAGCGCATCGCCTTCAACTCGGGCGAGCGGCGCCTCGTTGGTCACGATATCGCCATTCGCAAGACTGTTGCGCAATACGAATCCTGGCAGATCTTCTTCTCGCAAGCGCACATCTCATTCCCATCGTGAAAATTTGCGGCCGCCATGGCGAGGCTGCCCTCGGGGCTTTGTGGTCATTGGGAAATCTGCGCCGATTTCGCCAGAATTCGGCAACGAGTGTTAACTATAGCACTCAGCAGACATTTGTCTGTTCACATGTGAACACAGCAGGAACTTTTAACGCTGCGGCATGTTTGCAACCCGATCGGCCCGTTCAAATGCCTTGAGGTGACCATGTCGGAAGGAAGCAATCTTCTTGCAGCCCTGCGTGAAGAAGACCGTGCGGTTCTCGACCCATATATGGAAAAGTGTGAATTCCCGTCGGGACACGTTTTCTACGAGCCGGGCGATACAGTCGACTACTGCCACCTGCCCTGCGGTCACGCCCTTGGATCCTTTTACGTGCTGCTGGAAAGCGGCGTTTCGGTCGAGACGGTGATGGTCGGTCGCGAGGGGGCGCTTGGCGGTATTGTCAGCCAGGGGAACATGCCGGCATATGCACGCTCCTGCGTAATGCACGAAGGGGAATTCTATCGCATCTCGGCGACCAACCTCGAGAAAGCCAAGAGCCATTCCATCAATATCCGCCATCTCTTCGCGAGATATGCCGATTGCCTGATGGCCCAGGTTTTCCAGTCGGTCGCCTGCAATGCGATCCACACGATCGAGCAGCGGGCCGCAAAATGGCTCTGCGCGGCTGTCGAACGTACCGGCGACAGCGAAATCGCGATGACGCAGGAACAGCTTGCATCGATGATGGGTATCGGCAGGAGCTACGCCAGCCGGGTGATCCAGCGCTTCAAGGCCGACG